>JAHELH010000141.1 GCA_024644285.1 Paracoccaceae bacterium
ATGAACGACCGGGTGCGGGCCTATTCCTACCTCTACCCGCTGGACCACCACCCGCTGCCGGAGTTCTGGGGCTCCGCCGAGATGGCCGCCGAGAGCGCGCTGGATCTGGTGGCGCGCGGCTACACGGCGGTGAAGTTCGATCCGGCCGGTCCCTACACCATCCGCGGCGGACATCAGCCCAGCCTGGACGACATCGCCACCTCCGCGGCGTTCTGCGCCGCGATCCGGCAGGCGGTGGGTACCCGCGCCGACCTGCTCTTCGGCACCCATGGCCAGTTCACCACCGCGGGCGCGATCCGGCTGGGCCAGGCAATCGAGAAATACCGGCCCCTGTGGTTCGAAGAGCCGGTTCCGCCCGACAACCTGCTGGACTTCGCCGAGGTCGCGCGCGCGGTCCGCATCCCCATCGCCGCCGGCGAGCGGCTGACCACCAAGGCCGAGTTCGCCACCCTGCTCAGGACCGGCGGGGCCAGTATCCTGCAGCCGGCGCTGGGCCGGGCCGGCGGCATCTGGGAGACGAAGAAAGTGGCCGCGATGGCCGAGGCGTTCAACGCGCAAATGGCGCCGCATCTCTATGCCGGGCCGGTGGAATGGGCGGCGAACATCCACCTGTCGGTGTCGATCCCGAACCTGCTGATCGCCGAGACCATCGAGACCCCGTTCCACGACGCGCTGATTCGCGGCGCGATCCGGGTCGAGGAGGGCTATGTTCATGCGCCCGAGGCTCCGGGCCTGGGCATCGAGATCGACGAGGCGCTGGCCCGGGCGCATCCCTATACCGGCACCGGGCTGCATCTGGAAATGCAGCAGGACCCGATCGACTACCGTGACGGAAATCTCTTCGAAGGCGGCGCGCCGGCGCGCAATTGAGCAACAGTCATCGGCAACCGGGATGCCGACTGTCACCCAGGTGATACTGCATCCGCAATCGTCGCCATACTCTTGCCGTAATTCGGGCGTAATGGTGGGGAACGGTTTCAGGACCAGTTTCAGCGCCAAAACAACCGGCGTTTAACGATTTCCTCCCTGACTGGACAGGCCGCGCCACGGTGCGGCCTTTTTTTTCGTCGCGATTGCGGGTGCCGGAAAGCTGGCGCCCCGGGGAGGAGGATCGGGACGCCAGCCAGGTATGGGCACCGCGCGTCAGGCGCGGCACCCGGCAACGGCGCAGAGCGGCTCTGGGAGGAGCGAGCGGCTGCGCCTGTCGCGGCCAGGCGGAACAGCCCGACCGCGATCGCGCTCAGTCCTTGCCGGTCACCAGCCGCTCGGCATATTGCCGCAGCTCGCTGCGGCGGACGCCGATCTGGTCCAACTCGTTGTCCGACATTTCCGCCAGCACGCCGTGCATGCGGGCGATCTGGACTTGGACCATCGTGTCGGACAAATGCCGCCAGATGGCCGCGTTGGCGGAGCGCAGCGCGGCGAGTGCCTGGCTGCCGGCCGCCGAGCGGGGACTGTCTGTGGTATGGGCGCTCATGGTCTATCTCCTCAGCGATTCTTCGCGGGCGATCCGCGGAATATCCGCGGGAGCGATGCCGATATCGGCCAGCTCGCGCGGGCCCAGCGAAAGCAGTTCGCGCAGCGTCGCGCGGTAGCGCGCCCTCTGCTGCCGCCAGTCCTGCAGCGCCCGGCGGGCCTGCCGCCATTTCGCGCCGGGGCCGGCCGCCAGCGCCGGCCATGTGTTCCGGATGCCTGTCGTCGTCGTCATTTCGGCCTCTCCTTTTTCTTGCTGCAGCGCAGAATTTATGCTGCAATGCAGAGATAGAGCACTATGTGGGTGACAAGTAGTCAGGTGGACGGCACAGGGGCTGTGCCGCTCCGGAAAGACGGGTGGTGAAGATGGACATATCGGCTCAGATGCTGGTTTTCGCGAAAGTCGTTGAAATGGGAAGCATTTCCGCGGCATCGCGGTCCAGCGGCCAGACCCCTTCGGCGGTCAGCAAGCAGATCAGGCACCTGGAGGACCATGTCGGCCAGCGATTGCTGCACCGCGTCGCGGGCGGCGTGTCGCTGACCGAAGAAGGGCGGGTCTTCTACGAGAAATGCCGGGCGCTGGCGGAAAAGTTCCACGAGGCGGAAGAGCTGATTTCCAGCCTCGACGGCCGCCCCAAGGGCACGCTGCGCGTCGCCTCGCCGGTCGCCTTCGGCAAGACCCAGCTGATCCCGATCCTGCCCGAGTTTCTCGGCCAGCATCCCGAGCTCACGCTGTCGCTGGAGTTGACCGACCGGCCGGTGGATCTGGAGGAAGAGGATTTCGACGCGGCGATCGCCTTTGCCGAGAAGCTGGACAAGCCGAACGTGATCGCGCGCAAGATCATGGAGAACGAGCGCGTTCTGTGCGCCGCGCCGTCCTATATCGGGCGGCACGGCCTGCCGGAGCGGTTCGAGGATCTGGCCCGGCACAACTGCCTGCGCGGCCTGCATTCCGGCCAGAGCGACGCCTGGCAAAGCCGGATAGACGGCCGCCTCGTTTCGGTCGACGCCTCGGGGAATTTCGTGGGCAACAGCGCGGATGCGGTCTATCGCGCGGCGCTGGCGGGGCTGGGGATCGCGCGGCTGTCGCGCTACATCGTCGCGGCAAAGCTCGCCTCGGGCGAACTGGTGCATGTCCTGCCGGACTATGCGCAGGTTCATGCCGACATCGCGGTGACCTATGCCGACCGCCGCAATCTGGCGCCGAAGATCCGCGTCTTCGTGGATTTCCTGTCGGAGCGCATCGGCAGCGCGAAGGGCGAGAAGGCCGCCTGACGCGCCGCCGCTCAGGCGGCCAGCGGTTCGATCAGCCGCGCGCCCTGCGCGCGGTTGGAATTCACCGCCGGGTCGACGCGGTGGAACCGGTAGGCGTCCGGCGACCCCTCGAGCAGCGCCGCCGCGCCCTTGCCCGCCTCGCCCAGCCAGAGCGGCCAATCCTCTCGCGCCACCTGCACAGGCATCCGGTGATGGATCTCGCGCACCGGGCCGGTCGCGGCGGCGGTGACGATGGCGCAGGTGGTGTAGGATTCGTCGCCCCTTTCCCAGTCCTGCCAGACCCCGGCAAAGGCGATGGGCGCGCCGTCGGCGCGGGTGATGTACCAGGGCAGCCTCTTGCCGTCCTCGTCCTTGGTCCATTCGTAGAAGCCCGAGGCCGGGACCAGGCAGCGCCGTTCGCGCGCCGCCGCCCGGAAGGCGGGCTTTTCGGCGATGGTTTCGGCGCGGGCGTTGATCAGCAGCGGGCCGTCATTGGGCTTCTTGTACCAATGCGGAATGAAGCCCCAGCGCATCGCGCCCAGCCGGCGCGCGCCATCCGCTGACGTGACGACGTGCACCCGGTTGGTCGGGCAGACGTTGAAGTTGGGCACCTCCGGCAGATCGTTCGCGGGAGCAGCCTGGAACAGCTGCGCCATGGCGTCGGGCGGCAGGGTGATGGCGAAACGTCCGCACATGGGACCACAGTAGCGCGACCGGCGCCGCGGCAGAAGCCCCGGTTACTCGGCAGCCTCGCGTTCCGGCATCGCCGCGGTCCAGGCCGGCAGCGCCTCGATCCCGGCCAGCCAGCGGGCGATGTCGGCGTAGCCCTGCATCGGGTACTGGCACGGCTCGCGCAGATACAGGATCATCGCCACCGACACGTCCGCCGTCGTCATCGCGTCGCCCACCAGCCAGTCGCGGCCCGACAAGTGGCCGTCGAGCACCTTGGCGTATTTGTGGAAATCCTGCGCGGCGGCCTCCATGTCGATGCCCTCGTTGCCGAAGAGGTTGCGCGAGATGTACTTGCCGCAGGCCGGGGTCCAGTGGCAGGCCTCCCAGAATTGCCAGCGCAGGATGTCGTAGCGGGACATGTTGGCGGGCCAGAGATCGCTTTTGGCGTTGCCCGCCATCCAGTTGATGATCGCGTTCGATTCCCACAGCGTCGTGCCGTCGTCGTGTTCCAGCACCGGCACCTTTCCGTTCGGATTGAGCGCAAGGTAGCCCGGCTCGTTCTGCGCGCCGGCGGGGATGTCGACGATCTGCAGCGGCAGGTTCAGCCCGGTCAACGCGTTGACCATCATGGCCTTCTTGGCGTTGGGAGAGGCGGGAAAGACATGCAGTTTCATGATTAGTGACCTTTTTAATTAACTGACACGTTAATTGCACTTCGACGGAGCGGAGTCAAGCCCGGCATGGGGAACAAAAGAAACGCCGGGCGGGTTTGTCGGTCAGAATCTCGCGAAGGTGGAGACCGCCATGACAATCCTGAAACGCGCCGCGATTTGCGTCCTGTTGAGCGCCGGGGCGCTGATGCCCGGCGCCGCGCCGGCACAGACGGCCTGCGGGCTTTTCGAGGCGGTCGAGCCCGGCGACACGTTCGAGAAAATCTCCAAGCGCTGCGGCGTGCCGATGGAAACGCTGCTCGCCGCCAATCCCGGCGTCGACAGCGCCGCGCCGCAAGTAGCGACCGCCATCGCGCTGGCGCTGCCCGATCGTTCCGAAGTGTCCGGAGAGCCGCCCTCGCCCGGTCCGCTGGTCGTGCGGGTTCCCGAGCCGGAACCTGTCGCCCAAGTGGTCATCGTCGCGCGCGAGGCCGAGGCCCCGACCGCCGATGGCGACCTCGACGTCATTTTGCTGCAGCCGATCTTCGGGCAATGGGTTCCGGAGGATGGGCTTTGCGCAGATCCCGAGATCGTCTGGACCCTCGAGCCCGAGAGCCTACAGGTGGGCGAGGATCTCTGCGTCGTCGAGAACACGGTTCTGACCGGCGACGCCTTCGTGCTTGAGACGTCTTGCGGCGGCAACGGGGTGATGGTCGCGCGCGACTTCGTGCTGCGGCCGGTCGATGCCCTGACCATGAGCTTTTCCACCGGCGCGCAGGACGGCGTTCTGAAACGCTGCGTGCCAGAGTGAACCGGCCAGACAAGACGGCCCGCCAAGAAAGCGCGGCGGGCCGTTTTCGATTGTCGGCAATGGGCCTTTACTTCGCGGTGATGCGCCCGTCGGTATAGGGCTGGTAGGGCGCGTTCCGGGCCAGGAATTCCGCCGTCACATCGGCCAGGTCCGGGCCGAAGTCATAGGCGTTCATCGCGTCCTTGAACATCGCATAGCCGTCGCCGCCGTTGCGCACGAAGTTGTTCGACACCACGCCGTAGACCTTCTCGGGATCGAGCGGTGCGCCGCCGACCGTGACGTCCGAGACGCGGGACCCCGGCTCGGCGCTGGCGTCGAAGGCAAAGCTCATGCCGGCGACCTGCGGGAAGCGCCCGCCGCCATCCTCGATCTGGCTGACGCCGTTCTCCAGCGCCTCCAGCAGGGTCGCGCCCTTGACCTGGAAGGTCGAGAGCGTGTTCTGGAACGGCAGCACGGTCAGCACCTCGCCCATGGTCACCGGACCCGCGTCGATCGAGGCGCGCAGCCCGCCGCCATTGGCGATGGCCACGTCGATGCCCTGGTCCTTGACCCGGTCGAGCATGGCGTCGGCGACCAGGTTGCCCATCGGGCATTCCATCGCCCGGCAGACAGAGCGGTCGCCCTCGATGGGTTCGGCGGCCTCGGCGACCACCTTGTTGCGGATCTCCTCGAGCGGCCCGGCCAGTTCCTTGATGCGCTCGACCGTGGGGGCGTCCTCGGTAACGGCGGCATCCATGATGATTGGCTCGCCCACCGCCTCGGTGATCACCCCGTTATCGTCGAAGGTCACGTTCAGCTCGCCCAGGAACTTGCCGTAGGCATAGGCCTGCACGATGGCGGTGTCGCCGACCATCACCGGGTACGGCCCCTTGGCGCCCTCGATGGTGTTTGACAGAAGCGAATTGTCGTGGCCGCCGACGATGACATCGACGCCGGTGGTCTCTTCGGCGATGCGCTTGTCGACGTTCAGCCCGGAATGCGACAGGACGATGATCTTGTTGACGCCGTTGGCTTCCATCCGCTCGACCATCGCGCGCACCGTTTCGACCGGATCCTTGAACACGATGTTGTCGCCGGGGCTGGCCAGGTCGGGCGTGTCCTGCGGGGTCAGGCCGATCAGGCCCAGCTTCTCGCCGCCGCGCTCGATGATCACGGCGCTCTTGATCACGTCGTCCAGCAGCGGTTCCGAGGCGTAGTCCGCGTTCGACATCAGGATCGGGAAATCGACGGCGTCGACGAAGCCGCGCAGCACCTCGGGACCGTCGTCGAATTCGTGGTTGCCGACGGTCATCGCGTCGTAGCCCAGCTTGTTCATGAACTCGGCAGCCGCCTTGCCCTTGTAATAGGTGTAGAACATCGTGCCCTGGAACTGGTCGCCGCCGTCCACCAGGATGTAGTTGTTGGTCCGCGCCTTGGCGTCGGCGATGGCAGAGACCAGCCGCGCGGTGCCGCCGAAGCATTCGCCGGCCTCGTTGTCCTCGGCCGAGCACGGGCCGTCATACTTGCTGATCGGTTCGAATCTGGCGTGGAAGTCATTGGTGTGCAGGATGGTCAGCGTGTAGTCCGCCTGGGCCATCCCGGCGCTCAAGGCCAGCGCCGCCGTGGTGGTAACGATGCGTGAAAGCATGGTGGTCAAACCCCCTGTTGGTTGATGGCCGCAGAGTGGCCCCCGCGCCGGGCGGAGTCAAAGCGGATTCGGGGCGACGCAAGGTCAAGTGCGCGGAC
>JAHELH010000142.1 GCA_024644285.1 Paracoccaceae bacterium
GTCACGCTGAAGGTCAAGAAATCCAACTTCGCGATCCTCACCCGCCAATCGCAACTGACCGACCCGACCCAGATCGCCGACCGCATCTACCGCACCGCCCGCGACCTGTTCGACCTGGTGGCCGGCGAAGGCCCGTTCCGGCTGCTGGGCGTGGGGATCAGCGATCTGAGCGGCGAGGACAGTGCCGACCGCTCCGGCGACCTGCTCGATCCGCAGGCCGCGCGCCGCGCCCAGGCCGAGCGCGCCACCGACCGGATACGCGCCCGCTTCGGCGCCGAGGCGATCGTGAAGGGCCGGGCGCTGCGGTAGCGGCTACTCCGCCGCCATCGGCAATTCGCGCCGCCCGATATCGGCGATCTCGGAGATGACGTTGCGCATCAGCGCCTGGAACGCGGCGAAATTGCCGCTGGGCCGCACCAGCCGTTCGTTCATGTAGAGCGACCGGTCGATTTCCACCTGGATCACGTGCTGACCCTTCGAGGGCCGCCCGTAATGCTGCGCCGTGTAGGCGCCGGCAAACGGCGTGTTGCGCGCCACCCGCAGGCCCGCGGCGGCAAAGGCGGCTTCGATCCGCTCGACGATCTCGCCGCTCGACGCGGCGCCGAAGCGGTCACCCAACACGATCTGCGGGTGCGGGACGCCGGAGGTTCCGATGCTGTCGATGGCCTCGTGCGGCATCGAGTGGCAATCGACCAGGACGGCCTTTCCGAACTCCGCCCGGGTTTCGTCCAGAAGGCTTTGCAGCCGGGCATGATAGGGCCGCCAGTAGTCGCACAGCCGGCCCTGCGCCTCTTCCATCGACAACTTGCCGCGATAGATCGAGCGGCCATTGGCCACGACACGCGGAATGACCCCCAGCCCCGAGGTGACGCGAGGGTTGTGCGTGGACTTGCGGACGCCGTCGATGAGTGCCGGATCCAGTTCCTCGGCCGACCGGTTGAGGTCGATATACGCCCGCGGCGCCGTGGCCGCCAGAAGCGGCGCGCCGAAATCCGGGGCATCCTCGAACAGCAGATCGACGAACGCATCTTCCGACGATCGAATCGCGCGTTCGTCCAGCACCGAGCGCCTGAGAAACGACCAGGCGTAATCGCGCCCGCTATGCGGCGACGCGAAAATCACGTTCGTCGACCGGACGACCGGTTCCTTCAGGGTGTAGGGTTGCCTGGGCATCTGCCTTCCTTTGGCGCGTACTATAGTCGCAACAGGTCGGATATCAAAAGCCCTTGAACCGACGTGACGAACCTTTTATAGACCGGCGGACCGGCGCGGGATCACCCGCGTCTTGTTCGTTTGGGACGGGACGCTCGCGCGCCAGACCGGGCGGTTAGCTCAGCGGTAGAGCACTACGTTGACATCGTAGGGGTCACAAGTTCGAACCTTGTACCGCCCACCATCGGCCTTGCGAAAGGCACAGAGAACGCAACAGGCGCCCGGGCGCCGCGCAGACAGGAGAAGACCGATGAAGGTCAGAAATTCGCTCCGTTCGCTGAAGAACCGGCACCGCGACTGTCGTGTCGTGCGCCGCAAGGGCCGCGTCTATGTGATCAACAAGACGCAGCGCCGCTTCAAGGCCCGCCAGGGCTGACGCACCGCCGCAGCGAACACCGTCTTTCGAAAGGGCCGCCCCAAACCGGGCGGCCTTTTCCTATTCGGTGGTCGTGCGCTGGTTCATCACCGAGGCAAGCAGCCGGACGATGACAGCCCGCGACACATAGCCGGTCACCGGCAGATCGCTGTCGCGCTGATAGCGACGCAGGGCACGACGCGTATTCGCATCGAACCGGCCGTCGACTGCGCCGGGCTGCAGGCCGAGGTTTTGCAGCTGTCCCTCAATGAGCGACCGGGTCAACCCGCTGAGGTTCAGCGCCTCTTCCTCGCGCTTGGCCGCAGCAATCACCTCGGGCGGGGTCTCGGGCCGAGAGAGAGTCTCGATCCTCGCCCGGGCTTCTCCGGCGAAACGGCCCTGGGGATAGGCATTCAGATATTGCTGATAGGAGTCCAGCGTGCCGGCCATCACGGCGCGGTCCCAAGCCTCTCGTTCTTCGCGTGCAGCCTCGCGGCGTCTCTGCCGTTCATAATCCTTCAACGCTTCGCGCGCCGTGTCAGCGTAAATTCCGTCCGGGTAGCGCCGGAGGTAGGCGCGCAGGCTTTCCTCGGTGCCGTCGGCCCCGGTCTCGTTCCAGTAGCGCCGGTCGCGGCGTTCGTTCTCGAGACGCCGAGCTTCCGCCTCTGCCTCGAGTTCGGCTGCGCGTGCGGCCGCCTGGTTGGCCAGGCGCGAGATCTGGTTGGCGTTGAAGAACCCCGTGACCGGCACGCCGATCGAGGCCTGCCATGCCTGCGCCGCCTGACGGGTCCGGCGACCGAAAATGCCGTCAATTCCACCGGGATCGTATCCCAGCAGACTGAGATGCTGCTGGATCGTCCGCCTCTGGTCGCGGGTAAGGCCGAGGCTGTCCTCGGCAAGCTGCGCGCGCTGCTGCGGCGTTAGCCGCAGATCTTCGACCCGTGCGCGCGCTTCGTCGGCGAAAAGACCGTCGGGATACCGGTCGAGGTAGTTCTCGTAGCCCTCAAGGGTATTAAGTGCCAGCGTGCGCCGCCACGCGGCGCGGTCAGTGGCCGGGTTGTCGCGCCGGTTGCTGCGCGGCAGGAACGGCTGGTTCGAAGGCAGAAATCCCTCGATCACAAGGCTGCGCGGGGCATTCCGAGCTGCCTCGGCCAGGATGCGGCCGGGCACGAGCACCGCCCCGGCGATGAAGTCGGCCACCTGCCGCTGAGATCCGCGGATGACTGTCACGCCCTGCGGAATGTCGTCTGAAAACCGGGCAGGCTGGGTACCGGGGCCTCGTTCGATCTCGGTATTCTCGGTAGCGATCGCAACGATGGCGGCGCCCTGCTTTCGCGCGGCGATATCCATTACGGCGGTCACCGGCAGGCCGGCGGCCCCGACGGTGAAGGCACTCGGCAGGTTCGCATCGCTCATCAGAAGCCAGTTGGTCTGGTCGGTGCGCAGGAAATGCCCCGACAGGACCACCACCAGCCGATCAGCGTTGTCCATGCGGTTCCACAAGTCGGCCGCGGCCTGTGCCGGAAATTCGCTGCGCATGTTGCGCAGCATAACCGTCTCGAACCCGGCATTCCGGAAATCGCGGTCCAGGCTGCTGATCGCGCGCCCGTCGCGCACGCGCGGGTAATTGTCGTAGAATTCGTTGGCGAAGACGACGGCCAGATCCTCGGCCCAGGCCACCGGCGCTGCGATCATGCCGGCAAGCGCGATCAGCCACCCTGCTATCCGATTGGTCAACATGCTTCCTCCCTGAAGGCCGGCCGGGAAGCGATCAATCGTAATCCCGGCGATCCTCGATCACTTTACCATCGTTGGGCAGAGATCCCAGTTCAAGGGGTTCGACGGTGCCGCGCAGCTTGATGACCTCGGTGATGGAGGCCTCGATGGCCTTGGGATCAACGCTTCCGTCGGTTTCCACCTGCACCGTCATGACGTCGCGTTCGCCCTCGCGGGTGACGACGACGCGGGCCTTGACCACCTCTTCATGGCGCGCGACCAGATCGGCGACCTGTTCGGGCCTCACGAACATGCCTTTGACCTTGGTCGTCTGGTCGGCGCGCCCCATCCAGCCCCGGATCCGCATGTTCGTGCGGCCGCAGGGGCTTTCGCCCGGCAATACCGCCGAGAGATCGCCGGTAGCAAAGCGGATCAGCGGGTAGTCGGGGTTCAGCGTGGTGACCACCACCTCGCCGACTTCGCCGGCCGGCACGGCGTCTCCGGTGCCGGGGGTCACGATCTCGACCACAACGCCCTCGTCCACGATCAGGCCTTCCTGTGCCGGAGACTCGTAGGCGATGTTGCCCAGATCAGCGGTGGCGTAGCATTGCAGGCAGGTGATCCCGCGATCGGCGTATTCCTGCCGCAGCGACGGAAACAGCGCCCCGCCGCCCACCGCCGCCCGCGCGATCCGCAGACGCAGACCCAGCGCATCCGCCCTGTCGAGAATCACCTTCAGGTAATCCGGTGTCCCGGCATAAGCAGTGGCCCCGAGGTCGTGCGCGGCACGGGCCTGCAGCTCGGTCTGGCCGATGCCCGCGGGGAACACCGTGGCGCCCACTGCCTGCGCGCCGTTCTCGAACATCATGCCCGCAGGCGTCATGTGATAGCTGAAGCAGTTCTGGATGATGTCGTCCGGCCCGATTCCCAGCGCGTTCAGAAACCGGCCCATGCGCCACCAGTCAAGGCTCAGGCGACCGGGCTCGTAGATCGGGCCGGGTGACTGGAAGAAGTGCTCGAAATTGTGCGGAGCTATACTGGTGAACCCGCCGAAGGGCGGCTGGCTGGCCTGTGCGCCGGCGAGCTCGGATTTGCGGATGACCGGCAAGACCGCCAGATCGGCGACGCTTTTGACGTCCGCCGGATCGACGCCGTTCAGAAGCGCGGCCATCGCGGGGGCCGATTTCCGTGCATGGGCGATCTGGATCGGCAGCGCCTGCGCCAGATCGTTGGCACGCTGGTCGGCGCTGCGGGTCTCGAGGTCGTCGAAAAAGCGCATATGTTGATCCTGATCATGGCCGCGAGCCCAACATGGCGGCAATTTGCTGCCGCGACAATCTGAGCCGTTGTATGCCATTGCATACATCCTGTAAAAGCCGACGCCAAGTGAGCCGGACGTGGAGTTCAGAGCCGAGATGATAGATACCGATACCGCAACCAACGTGCTGACGCGGGACGAGATTGACCGCCGCATCACCTTTCACGATGACCTAGAGGTCATGGAGGCCGACTTCTCGAACCTGCATCTGCGCGACACCGGCGACGTGAACGCGTTCTATGATCGGCTGGAGGAGCGAATCCGCGAGACCGGTGAAGACCAGTGGTTCTTTCTGGTCAACTATTCCGCCAGCCGGATCGACCCCGAGGCGTGGTTCGCGTTCTCGCGCCGCGGCAAGACCCTGAACAAGGCGCATTCCATGGGATCGGTCCGGTTCGACGCCTCGGAAGAGACGCGCCGCCAGATCGAGCGCGCTGCCGGGACCGAGGCGTTCGACGCCAACCTGTTCGCCGACCGCGACTCGGCGCTGGAACGTATCTCGCAGCTGAAATCGACCCGAGTGCGGAAGATCGTGCACGTGCCCAATTACACGCGGGCGGATTTCGAGAAGCGGCTGAAATTCGTCGACGACGAGCAGATCATGGACGTCGATTTCTCGGATTTCACGTTGTTTCACAGCCGCGACGTCAACGATTTCTTCGATTTTACCGAGGAAAGGATCTCGGCGACGGGGCGGCGCTGGTATTTCCTGGTCAACTACAACAACTGCAGGATCATGCCCGAGGCCTGGGTCAGCTATGCCGCCCGTGGCAAGCGGCTGAACGAAGGCGGGGCGTTGGGATCGGTGCGCTACGCAACGGGGTCTGAAACCGAGGAAGAAATCCGGCTGCGCGCGCAAAGCCAGGGCTTCCGGCCAAATGTGCGCAACACGCGCGAAGAGGCGCTGGAACGGATCGCCGAGATGAAGGCGGAGGCGGCCAGCTAGGCCGCAGGCCTATCCGACTCGCGCACCCTCACATGGTCGGCGTCCCAAAGTGCGGGACGCAATTCGGCCTCTGCGCCGCCGTGGCGCAGAGCGCGACACAAGCCCACCGGAACAGCCGCAGCGTTAAGAACTGCATCCGCCCCGCCCGCCGCCGTCCGGGGCGGCAGCAATGCGTGGGTGCCGTCCAGTGACACGGACACGTCGCAGGGCAGGAAGACCGCCGCGCCGCCGACGCCGGTATCTTCCGCGATATTTGTCATCGGCGCGCCCACCGCGCCGACCACGCACACCACGGTCTGAAGTTCGATCGCGCGGGCCTTGGCGCAGCAAAACACCCTGTTATACCCGGTGACCATATCGGTCTTGGCAGGTACGACGACGATATCGAGGTCCAGTTCGCCGAGCCGTGACCAAAGCGCGGTGTATTCCGCATCAAGGCAGATCACGATGCCCAAGCGCAATCCGTGCCAATTCATCACCTTGAAATCCAGGCCATGCAGAGTGACGCCTCCGGCCCCTTCTGCCTCTAGCGGCGTCAGGCTGAGCTTGTCCTGAAAGTCCGATGTGCCGTCGGGATACAAAAGCCAGGCCCGGTTCAAATAACCCGCCTTCCCGGTGCGATCCTTCGAAGCGAAAGGAATGGTGCCGGCGATCAGGCTGACTCCGTAGGCCATCGCAAATTTCTTCATGGTTTCCAGCGCGATGACGCCAGTATCGGCCAGCCAGGCCAGATGCAGTTCTGGCGACAGCGAGGCTGGCGCGAAGGACAGCCACTGTGCGCAACAGAACTCGGGCAGCACCACAAGCTGCACGCCCCGCTCGGCCGCGCCGGCCATCCGCCGCTCCAGATCGGCCAGCCAGTGCGACAGGCTTTCATAGCGCGTTTGCAGATTGACGGCGCACAGATCGACGGTGACGTGCTGCAACATAGGGAGCCTCGTTTGCCTGACAGCACGCCCAT
>JAHELH010000143.1 GCA_024644285.1 Paracoccaceae bacterium
CTGACTTGATCGGTGTGCGGTAGTTCATCCGCCGCACCGAGCCGGTCTTGGACCGCATCAGCAGTGTTTCGGTGGTCACGTAACCCGGTTCGCGTCTCATCCCCGGCAGGATATTGCCGTCCGTCACACCTGTGGCGGCGAAGATGACGTCCTGGGTCACCATGTCGTCGCGGGAATAGATGCGGTCTCGGTCGGTGATGCCGGCCTTGTCGGCGCGCGCCCTTTCATCGTCGTTGCGAAACAGGAGCCGCCCCCACATCTGCCCGCCCATGCATTTCAGCGCGCTGGCCGCCAGCACCCCCTCGGGCGCGCCGCCTGCGCCCATATACATGTCGATGCCGGTCTTTTCGGCCTCGGCGCAGTGGATCACGCCGGCCACGTCGCCGTCGGTGATCAGCCGGATCGCCGCGCCGGTCTCGCGTAGCTCGGCCACCATGTCCTCGTGCCGGGGGCGTTCCAGCACGCAGAGCGTGATGTCGGACATGTCGCAGCCGCGCGCCTTGGCCAGCGCCCGCACCCGTTCGGTGGGGCTCATGTCCAGCGACACCACGTCCCTGGGATAGCCCGGCCCGATGGCGAGCTTGTCCATGTAGACGTCGGGCGCGTGCAACAGCGTGCCGCGCGGCGCCATGGCGATCACGGTCAGCGCGTTCGGCATGTCCTTGGCAGTCAGCGTGGTGCCTTCCAGCGGGTCGAGCGCGATGTCGACCTCGGGGCCGTTTCCTGTGCCGACCTCTTCACCGATGAACAGCATCGGCGCCTCGTCGCGTTCGCCCTCGCCGATGACGACGGTGCCCGTGATGTCGAGCAGGTTGAGCTGGTTGCGCATCGCGGTGACGGCGGCCTGGTCGGCGGCCTTCTCGTCGCCGCGGCCGACGAGACGCGCCGAGGCGATGGCCGCCCCTTCGGAAACGCGGGCAAGACCGAGCGACAGCAGGCGGTCCTGGAAATCGGCGGCGTCGGGCATGGGGCGGGCTCCTTGACTGGTCGCCCCTGCTTAGCTTGCGGCAGGTATCCGAGACAAGCCGCCCGATGGGTGCCGGGACGCCGGGGCGATCAAAAGGTCAGCCGGCGCCGCCGCGCTGTGCCGCGGACATGGCACCGCTCAATGTCCGCGCGAGCGTCTCGTAGAGCACCGGTTTCGAGCAGATCGGAACGTCCTGCAGGTCGTCGGGCCGGGCGGCGGCGCTTTCACCGCTCAGGAACACCACCGCAATGCCTTCGCCGCGACAGCGCCGGGCCAGGCCGAAAGAGGTCTCGTTGCCGAGATTGATGTCGAGCAGCGCCGCATCGGGCCGGGCAACCTCGGCCAGCTTTTCTTCGGCCGCGGCGACGGTGGTGACAGTCGCGACCACCGTCCAGCCGCGGCCGGACAGCTCTTCCTCGATATCCCAGGCGATCAGGGGTTCGTCTTCGAGAATCAGGACGCTGCCCGACATGTCAGCCCCTTTCGCCCTTGGCGAAGGTGAGGCTCAGGCGCAGACCTTCCGGCTTGTATTCCAGCTGCGCCTTGCCCTGCATCATGTTCTCGACTGTATTCTTTATGAGCCGGCTGCCGAAGCCCACGCGTGCGGGCGGCTTCACGGGGGGGCCGCCGGATTCGCGCCAGTCGAAGACGATATTTCCGTCCGGCGTCTCTTTCAGGGTGATGTCGATGCGGCCGGAGCTGTCTGAAAGCGCGCCGTACTTGGCGGCATTGGTCGACAGTTCGTGGACGATCAGACCGAGAGCGTGGGCCCGGTTGGCGCCCAGGATGACGCGGTCGCCGCTGATCGACACCCGTCCGGTGTCGTCTGCGCCGAAGACACCGAGCTGCGAGGCGATCAGCACGGCCAGATCGGCGCTGCCCTGGCCGGACTGGAAGATCGAATCGTGCGCCGAGGCGATGGCGCGCAGGCGCCCCGAGAACGCGTCGCGGAATTTCTGCGGATCGTCGGCGTGGCGCAGGGTGTGCGAGGCCATCGCCTGGATCGTGGCGAGCGTGTTCTTGACCCGGTGGTTCAATTCGTTGACCAGCAGCGTCTGCCGCGCCTGCGCCTCCTTCTGCGCGCTGATATCCTCGATCACCGCGATGAAGTAATCGAGTCCGCCATCGTCGGCGCGAACCGCGCCGACCGTCTTCTTGACCCAGACCAGGCTGCCATCCTTGCGCACGTAGCGTTTTTCGAGCTGGAAATCGTCGATCTCGCCCGAGGCGAGCCGCGCCAGGTGCTGCTGACTGATTTCGATGTCCTGGCTGTAGGTGATGTCGGGGAAGGTCAGATGCTCTATTTCCTCGGCCGAGTATCCCACGATCTCGCAAAGCTTGTGATTGACGCGCAGCCAGCGGCCGTCGCGAGCGGTGTGGGCGATGCCCACGGCGGCGTTCTCGAACGTCGCGCGAAAGCGCGCCTCGCTCTGGCGCAGGGCGGCTTCGTAGTGTTCCCGCTCGGACAGGTCGTAGAAATAGCAGACGACGCCGAAACGGCCGTCGGGCAGGGTGATGCGTTCGATCTTCCAGTCGTAGGATTCCAGCGCGCCGATGTCGTGGCGGGTTTCGACGGTCCGCGGCGAATGGTAGGCCTCTCCGGTGGCCAGCGTGTGCCGGAAGCGCCCCAGCGCCTCGGAGACGAAGGGTTCCGGCCAGAGGATGCGCAGCACTTCGTCAAAGTCGCGGCCGATGGGCTGTGCGACGTTCTCGAACGCCTTCCGCGCGCCCTTGGCGATCAGGCTGAGTCGGAAATCGGCATCCACCACGTAGATGCCGAAGGGCGAGTTCGTCACCAGCGCCTCGAAGGTGTCGCGGGCCGCCCGGGCGGATTCCTCGGCAAGCTTGGAATCGGTGATGTCGACGCCCGAGAGGATCAGCTCGTCCACCGCGCCGTCGGGGCCGAAATGCGGGGTGATCTGGAAATAGATGATCCGGCGGGCGTCGCCGGCGACGCGGATTTCGGTCTCGTAGCCGACGAACTCGCCGCCCGCGGCGGTGGCGATGGCCCGGCGCAGCCGGTCCTGCACCGCGGGGTCGTGGCTCCACCAGTGGGTGTCCCAGAACGGCTTGCCGATCACGTCGTCGCGCGACAGGTTGGCCGATTGCAGCGCCAGCGCGTTGGCGTCGGTCAGGATGCCGTCCGGGGTCAGGGCGCCGACAAAGGCGACCACGCTATCGATGATGTATCGCAGCCGTTCGTTGGCGGCGCCGGAGACCGGCGGCGAGGCCGCGTGCCGTGCCGGGCCGGATGCTTCCATGGGTTTGATCCTGTGTCGCTGCGAAGGATTATGCGGCGTGTCCGGCGGGCGTCAAGGCGGTGTGGCTAGACGTCCTCGATGCGGATGGCGACCGGATGCCCTTCGAGCACCCCGGTGGCGTCCATTCCGGCGAGGGCCTGGTCCAGCGCCTCGCGCCTTGTCTTGTGGGTCACGATCAGCACCGGCGCGGTGGCCTCGGTGTGCTGGTACTGGCGCATGCGGTCGATCGAGACGCCGACCTCGCCCAGCACGGTGGCGATCTTGGCGAGCGCGCCGGGTTTGTCCTGCAACTCCATGCGCAGGTAGAACGCCGCCGGCACGCTGCTGACGGCCGGGGTGGCCTGGGCCAGCGCGCTGGCCGGCTGGCCGAAGGTCGACAGGCGGGTGCCGCGGGCGATGTCCATGACGTCGGCCATCACCGCGCTGGCGGTCGGGCCCTCGCCGGCGCCGGCGCCGCGCAGGACGATCTGGCCGACCGGGTCGCCTTCCAGCACCACCATGTTGGTGCCGCCCTCGAGCTGGCCCAGCGGGCTGTCGGCGGGCACCAGGCAGGGCGACATGCGCTGCACCAGGCCGCGGCCGGTCATCTGCGCCACGCCCAGAAGCTTGATGCGGTAGCCCATGTCGCGGGCCTGCTCGATATCGGCGATCGAAATCCGCTCGATGCCTTCCAGCGCGACCCCGGCGAAATCGACCTGCGCGCCGAAGGCCACGGAGGCCAGCAGGGCCAGCTTGTGGCCGGCGTCGATGCCGCCGACGTCGAGCGTCGGGTCGGCCTCGAGGTAGCCCAGCTTGCGGGCCTCCTCGAAGATGTCCTCGTAGGGCAGATGCGCGTGCTCCATCCGGGTGAGGATGTAGTTGCAGGTGCCGTTCATCACGCCCATGACGCGGGTGACCTCGTTGCCCGCCAGCCCCTCGGTCAGCGCCTTGACCACCGGGATGCCGCCGGCCACCGCCGCCTCGAAGCGCAGGACGGCGCCGGCCTTCTCGGCGGCCAGCGCCAGATCCTGGCCGTGATGGGCGAGCATCGCCTTGTTCGCGGTCACCACGTCCCTGCCGGCTGCGATGGCAGCCTCGGCCGCGGCCTTGGCGGGGCCGTCGGCGCCGCCCATCAGCTCGACGAAGACGTCGACGTCGTCGCGCCGGGCCAGGGCGACGGGGTCGTCCTCCCAGGCGTAGTCGCCCAGCCGGATGCCGCGCTCCTTGTCGCGGTTGCGCGCCGAGACCGCGGTGATCGCGATGGGCCGGCCGGCACGGCGGGCCAGAAGATCGGCCTTGCGCTGGACGATCTTGACGACGCCGGCCCCGACGGTGCCGAGCCCGGCGATCCCAAGGCGCAATGGAGTGGTCATCGGGCGGGTCCTTGCCAGAGGAGCTGTTGCGCGGCCCTGTTAGCGCCTCGCGCGGGGCGGCGCAACGCGGCTCAGCCGCCCAGCCGGCGCAGTCGCGCGCGCAGCCGCAACCGGGTTTCCTCGTCGATGGGCTGGCCGCGAAGCAGCGCGGCGCGGGCGCGGAGATCGGCGGCGCGCGCCTGCAACGCGCGTCCGGTCTCTTCGGTCACGCGGCCGTCGGAGCGTTTGCCCAGCAACTGGTCGGCCGGCACCAGCGACAGGTAGTCCGCGCGCTTGGCCTCTTCGCTGACCACGGCGTCAAGCTCGGGAAAGGTCGTGCAGCCGGCCAGCGCAGCGGCCAGGCACAGGGTCAGGCGGGGGGGGCTGCGCATCGCTCGGCCTCGTTGCTTTGCGCGTCAAACTACGCGCAAAGCCGGACCCCGCGCAAGGAAGGGATTGAACTGAACGAATGTTCAGATATGACGGACGCATGGCCCGCAAGACCGGATCCCATTCGCAGATCACCGGCCCGCGCATCCGCAAGGCCGCGCTGAAGCTGATTGCGCGCCACGGTTTCGCGGCGGTCACGATGCGCCAGATCGCCGCCGCCGTGGGCGTGCAGGCGGGCGCGCTTTACCTCTACACGCCGGACAAACAGACGCTGTTGTTCGACCTGATGCGTGATCATCTGGAAGAATTGCTGGCGGCCTGGGAGGCGGAGCCGAAAGGCGACGATCCGGCGGAGCAGCTCGAGGCGTTTTCGCGCTTTCACATCCGGTTCCACCTGGAGCGTCCCGACGCGGTCTTCGTGGCCAACATGGAGTTGCGCAACCTGGAGCCGGAAAATTTCGTCGCCATCGAGGATTTGCGCAAGCGCTATGAGGGGGTGCTGGTCGCGATCCTGGAGCGCGGCGCCCTGCACCGCGACTTCACGCTGCCGGACAGCAGGCTGGCGGCGATGGCGATCATCGCGATGCTGAGCGGGGTGAACACCTGGTACCGCGAGGGCGGGCGGCTGAGCCGTGAGCGGGTCGAGCGCATCTACTGGAACATGATCCGGCGTGCCGTTGGGGCGTGAGGCAAGGCGCTTGGAAGCGCCTTGCGGCAAGCGATTTCGAAATCGCTTGCCGCGCCGCCCGAAGGCGGCGCGGTCAAGGGCCTTGCAAGGCCCTTGCATCCGGCCCGGTCAGTGCGCGGGCCTGATGAAGGTGTTGTTGCGCAGATCACGCATCGCCTGCATCAGCTCTTCCTGCGTGTTCATCACGATCGGCCCGTGCCAGGCGATCGGCTCCTCGATCGGCGCGCCCGAGATCAGCAGAAAGCGGATGCCCTCGGGGCCCGCCTGCACCGTAACCTCGTCGCCGGTGCCGAACCGGATCAGCGTGCGGTCGCCCGAGAAGTCGCGGATGTTGACCTCGCGGCCCATCACCTCTTTCTCCAAAAGCACGCCCTGCGGCGCCGAGGCGTCGGCGAAGCGGCCGGCGCCCTTGAAGACATAGGCGAAGGCGCGGCGGTAGGTGTCGACCTTGAAGGTCTTCCGAACGCCCGCCGGCACGAAGATGTCGAGGTATTGCGGATCGGCGGCGATGCCGTCGACCGGCCCCCGCTTGCCCCAGAATTCGCCGACGACGACCTTCACGCGGGTGCCGTCGTCGTCGATGATCTCGGGGATGTCTCGGGACTTGACGTCCTGGTAGCGCGGGGTGGTCATCTTCAGCGACGAGGGCAGATTGGCCCAGAGCTGGAAGCCGTGCATCTGCCCGGCGATGTTCCCCTTGGGCATTTCCTGATGCATGATCCCCGACCCGGCTGTCATCCATTGCACGTCGCCGGCGCCCAAAGTGCCGGCATTGCCGAGGCTATCGCCGTGCTCGACGGTGCCGTTCAGCACGTAGGTGATGGTCTCGATGCCGCGGTGCGGGTGCCAGGGGAAGCC
>JAHELH010000144.1 GCA_024644285.1 Paracoccaceae bacterium
GGGCGGATCGTGTCGGATTCGGCGATCTCGACCCGGATCAACGCGGCCCGCGCGGCGCTGGGGGACGACGGAACGGCGCAGCGGCTCATCAAGACGGTGCCCCGGCGCGGGTTCCGGTTCGAGGTGGCGGTGCGGGACGCAGCGGGCGCTCCGCCGCCGACGCGCGACAAGCCCTCGGTGGCGGTGCTGCCGTTCCAGAACATGTCGGGCGACCCCGATCAGGATTTCTTTTCCGACGGCATCACCGACGACATCATCACCGACCTTAGCCGGTATTCCGAATTGTTCGTCATCGCGCGCCATTCCTCGTTTGCCTACCGCGACAGCGATGCCGCCCCGGTGGAGATCGCCCGAGAGCTTGGCGTGCGGTACATCGCCGAGGGCGCGGTGCGCCGCGCCGGAAACCGCATCCGCGTCACCGCGCGGCTGATCGACCCGCTGGCGGGCAACGAGATGTGGGCCGAGCGCTACGACCGCGACCTGACCGACATCTTCGAGGTGCAGGACGAGATCACCAGCCTGATCGTGAACACGCTCGCCGGCCAGATCACCCGCCAGCACTACATCCGCGCCCGCGACAGCAGCGCCGAGACCGTCGATGCCTACGAGCAGGTGCTTAAGGCCACGCACTACGCGCTGAAAATCTCGCCCGAGGACAACGCCATCGGCCGAGAGGCGGCCGAGCGCGCCATCGCCATCGACCCGCACCTGGCGCGGGCGCGGGCGATCCTCGCGCTGACCTACATCACCGAGGCTAACAACTTCTGGGTGCCGGATTCGGCGGCCTCGAACGTACGGGCCTACAGGGAGGTGCTGCAGGCCGTGGCCGAGGACGACCGCGACCCCTGGGTCTTCGCCATGCTGGGCATCGCCGAATTGTGGGTGAACCGGGCGCATGACCGCGCCATCGCGGCGATGCGCCGGTCGCTGGAGTTGAATCCGTCGAACGCGCATTTCCGGTCGCTGCATTCCTATGTTCTGGCCTTCTGCGACGAGGCCGAACAGTCGCTGGCCGAGATCGACTACGCGATGCGGATGAACCCGCACCCGTTGCCGATCTACCAGGGATTCCGGGGCCGGGCGCTGCTGATGATGCGGCGGTTCGACGAGGCGACGCCGTGCCTGGAGCACATGGTGACGCTGATGCCGGGCCATTCGAACGCGCTGGCCTATGCCGCGGTCGCGCATGTCGCCTGCGGCCGCAAGGAAGAGGCCCGCGCCGCGGTCGAGACATTGATCGAGACCAACGAATACTACCGGCTGGGCGCCCTGCGCCGGCTGCTGCCGTTCAAGGCGCCCGAGGACCTGGCACTGATCGTCGACCACCTCGAGATCGCCGGCCTGCCCGAGTAGCACGGCCCTGGCCCTTTCCTCCCGCGCGCCGTCGCCGTAAGGACGCAGCGAAGGAATTCGGGCTGTGGGGCAGGCATGCGGCATTTGTGGATCACCGCGGCGGCGGTCTTCGCGCTGGACCAGCTGACGAAATGGCTGGTCGTGCATGCGATGGACCTGAAATCCGTCGGCCACATCGACGTGCTGCCGCCGCTGCTGACCTTCCGCATGGCCTGGAACCGGGGGGTGAATTTCGGGCTTTTGGCCGATGACGGCGACCTGACGCGCTGGCTGCTGATCGCGCTGGCGCTGGCGATCAGCGCCTGGGTGATCTGGTGGATGCAGGCCGAGGACCGGACGCTGCCGCTGGTCGCGGCCGGGCTGCTGATCGGGGGCGCGATGGGCAACGTGATCGACCGGCTGATCTATGGCGCGGTGGCGGATTTTCTGAACATGTCGTGCTGTGGCATCGACAACCCGTTCGCCTTCAACGTCGCTGACGTGGCGATCTTCGCGGGCGCTATCGGGCTGATCCTGTTCACCGGCGAAAAGAAGACCCCGTGACGCGCCGGACCTGATCGGTTAAACAAACCCAAAGCGGGGTGCGAGGAGCCTTCGATGCGAGCGGTAAGCAATGGAATCCTGTTGGTTTTCATGGCGTCTCTGGCGCTGACGGCGTGTAGCCGCAATCCCGAGCCGCGCCTGCTGAACATCAAGAGCAGCACTCGCGGACCGGACGAATTCGCAATCCTGCCGAACAAGCCGCTGCAGCAGCCGGCGAATTTCACCGAGCTTCCGTCGCCGGCGCCGGGCACCCAAAACCTCGTCGATCCTACCCCGAACGAGGACGCCATCGCGGCGCTGGGCGGCAATCCGGCCGTGGTGGCGCGCGGCGGCGTGCCGGCGGCGGATATCGGGCTGATCAACCACGCCAGCCGTTTCGGCGTCTCGACCGAAATTCGGCAGACGCTGGCAGCCGAGGATCTGGCGTTCCGTCAGCGCAAGGACGGGCGCCCGCTGGAGCGGCTGTTCAACGTGAACGTCTATTTCCGGGCCTACGAGCGCCAGTCGCTCGACCAGTATGCCGAACTGGAACGCTTCCGCCGCCTCGGGGTGCGTACCCCGGCGGCGCCGCCGGAAGAGCTGCAGCAATAGTGCCGGGCTGAACCGAGGTCACAACCGCGTTGGTTGCCTTGCAGCGGCCGGCCCGCGGTGTACCTATCACGAAGTCGCCCGCGTCCCGAGGAGAAGACATGCGCCAACTCGTCCTGTGCCTGACCGCCCTCTTTCTGTCCACGTCCGTCCAGGCGGCCGTGCCGACGGCCTTCATGCTGGACAACGGGATGCAGGTCGTGGTGCTGGAAGACCACCGCGCGCCGGTCGTGGTGCACATGGTCTGGTACAAGGCCGGTGCCGCGGACGAACCGCCGGGACGGTCCGGCATCGCGCATTTCCTGGAGCATCTGTTGTTCAAGGGCACCGACGAGATGGAGCCGGGAGAGTTTTCCGACACGGTGGCGCGCAATGGCGGGTCGGACAATGCGTTCACCTCGCAGGATTACACCGGCTATTTCCAGCGCGTCGCCGCCGACCGGCTGGAACTGATGATGAAGATGGAATCGGACCGGATGCGCGATCTGCGGCTTACCGAGGCCGATATCGGCACCGAGCGCGACGTCATCCTGGAAGAACGCAACCAGCGGGTCGAGAACGAGCCCGGCGCGCTGTTCCAGGAACAGCGCCAGGCGGCGCAGTACCTCAACCACCCTTATGGCATCCCGGTCATCGGCTGGAAGCACGAGGCGGCGAGCCTGACGCTGGAGGACGCCAACGCGTTCTACCGGGAATACTACGCCCCCAACAACGCCATCCTGATCGTCGCGGGCGACGTCGAGCCGGACGAGGTGCGCCGGCTGGCGGAAACCTATTACGGGCCGCTGGAGCCCACGCCGGGCCTCGGCGAGCGTATCCGCCCGCAGGAGCCGCCGCAGACCTCGGAACGCCGCCTGACCTTCAGCGATCCGCGCGTCGCGCAGCCCTACGTCATCCGCACCTACCTCGCGCCCGAACGCGATCCCGGAATGCAGGAAGAGGCCGCCGCGCTGACCATTCTGGCGGACCTGCTGGGCGGCAACCCGGCGACCTCGGTCCTGGGGCAAAAGTTGCAGTTCGAAACGCAGGACGCGATCTACACCTCGGCCTTCTATGACGGTGTGAACCATGACGACACGACCTTCGGTCTGGTGATCGTGCCGGTGCCGGGCGTTTCGCTTGCCGAGGCCGAGGCAAAGCTTGATGCGGCGATCGCCGAATTCATGGCAGAGGGGATCGATGCCGAACAGTTTGAACGCGTCAAGATGCAGATGCGTGCCTCGCTGATCTATGCCGAGGATTCGATCGCGGGTATCGCGCGGCGCTATGGCGCGTCGCTGACATCCGGCCTGACAATGGAGGATATCGAGGCATGGCCCGATATCTTGCAGGCCGTCACGCCAGAGGACGTGATGGCCGCGGCGCAGAGCCTCTTCGACCGCAACCGGGCCGTGACCGGCTGGCTGATGCAATCGAAAACTGCGGAGGTGACGCAATGATCCGTCTTGCCGCCAGCCTTGGCCTGTTGCTGCTGGCCGCGCTGCCGGCGCGCGCCGCCGTCGACATCCAGGAAGTCACCTCGCCCGGCGGTTTCACCGCCTGGCTGGTCGAGGAGCACTCGATCCCCTTCGTGTCGCTGGAAATCCGCTTCAAGGGCGGCGCGTCGCTGGACCGTCCCGGCAAGCGCGGTGCGGTCAACCTGATGACCGGACTGATCGAGGAAGGCGCCGGTGACCTGAACGCCCAGCAATTCGCCAAGGCGCAGGAAGAGCTGGCCGCGCGCTACGAGTTCGATGTCCACGACGATTCGCTGGCGATCTCGGCGCGCTTTCTCACCGAATACCGGGACGCTTCGGTCGACCTGTTGAAACTGGCGCTGACCGAGCCGCGGTTCGACGAGGACGCTGTGGAGCGGGTGCGCGAGCAGGTCTTGTCGATTATCCGCTCGGATTCCACCGACCCGGACGATATCGCGAGCCGCACCTTCGACGCGCTGGCCTTCGGCGATCACCCCTACGGTTCCTCGCTGAACGGGACGCTTGACAGCGTCGCGGCGCTGACGCGCGACGATATCGTGACCGCCCATGCCGACGTCCTGACGCGCGACAAGGTCTATGTCGGCGCCGTCGGCGACATCACGGCCGAGGAACTGGGTATGCTGCTCGACCGGCTGCTGGGCGATCTGCCGGAAACCGGCGCGTCGATGCCGGACGAGGCCGAGTTGTCGCTGACCGGCGGCGTGACCGTCGTGCCGTTCGACACGCCGCAATCGGTGGCGGTTTTCGGACATTCCGGAATCCGACGGGACGATCCGGATTTCTTCGCGGCCTTCGTGATGAACCAGATCCTGGGCGGCGGCAACTTTTCCTCGCGCCTGATGCAGGAGGTGCGCGAGAAGCGCGGGCTGACCTACGGCGTCTACTCCTACCTCGTCGACAAGGATTACGCCCAGATGGTGATGGGACGGTTCGCCAGCGCCAACGAGCGCATCGCCGATGCGATCGCGGTGGTGCGCGACGAATGGGCGAAGATCGCCGAGGAGGGCGTGACCGAGAAGGAATTGGCGGATGCCAAGACCTATCTGACCGGCGCCTATCCGCTGCGCTTCGACGGCAACGCCCAGATCGCGGGTATCCTGGTGGGAATGCAGTTGTCGGACCTGCCCATCGACTACATTGCCACCCGCAACGACAAGGTGAACGCGGTGACGCTCGAGGACATCAAGCGCGTCGCCGCGCGGCTGGTGCGGCCCGACGCGCTGCGGTTCGTGGTGGTGGGGCAGCCCGTGGGGCTGGAAGCGGTGAACTGATCTGCACAGCGTCCCGGGTGTGATCCGGGGCCTGACGCCAAATGAAGACGTCTCTGATCGGGGTTGGGGAAGCACGGCAGCCAGCCGGCAACCTCGCGCTTTCCGAATCGGCGTACCCCTGCTATTTGGTGGTATGGCCGCCCCGTACCCCAAGATAAGCGATAAGCGCCCCATAATTCGTCAACTCGACGAGACTGCGATCAACCGGATTGCCGCGGGCGAGGTGGTCGAGCGGCCGGCCTCTGCGGTCAAGGAGCTGATCGAGAACGCGCTCGATGCCGGGGCGCGCCGGATCGAGGTGGCCTATGCCGATGGCGGCAAGACCCTGATCCGGGTCACCGACGACGGCTGCGGCATGACCGCCGATGACCTGCCCATGGCGCTGTCGCGGCACGCCACGTCGAAGATCGACGGCACCGACCTGTTGAACATCCGCAGCTTCGGCTTCCGCGGCGAGGCGCTGCCGTCGCTGGGCGCGGTCGGGCGTCTGACCATCACCTCGCGCGCCGACGGCGCGGAGGCGGCGATGATCTCGGTCTCGGGCGGAAGGGCGGCGCCGGTGCGCCCCGCGGCCCTGCGCGCCGGCACCGTGGTGGAACTGTGCGACCTGTTCTACGCCACGCCGGCGCGGCTGAAATTCCTGCGCACCGACCGGGCCGAGGCGCAGGCCATCGGCGAGGTGGTGCGCCGGCTGGCCATGGCAGAGCCGTTCGTGTCATTCCTGCTGCGCGATGTCAGCGGCGGCGGCGAGGGCCGCGTCGTCTTCCGCGCGGACGCCGAGGCAGGCGATCTGTTCGACGCGCTGCGCGGGCGGCTGGCGCGGGTGCTGGGAGCGGAGTTCGCCGAGAATGCGCTGCGGCTGGAGGCCGAGCGCGAGGGGCTCCACCTGTCCGGTTACGCCGCGTTGCCGACCTATTCGCGCGGCTCGGCGGTGGCGCAGTACCTCTTCGTCAACGGCCGGCCGGTGCGCGACAAGATGCTCTACGGCGCGCTGCGGGCCGCCTATATGGATTTCCTCAGCCGCGACCGGCACCCCGCGGCGGTGTTGTTTCTCGACTGCGATCCATTGCGGGTCGACGTCAATGTGCATCCCGCCAAGGCCGAGGTTCGGTTCCGCGAGCCGGGGCTGGCGCGCGGGCTGATCGTGTCCGGACTGCGGCATGCGCTGGCACAGGCGGGCCACCGCGCCTCGACCACCGTGGCCGGCGCGACGCTGGG
>JAHELH010000145.1 GCA_024644285.1 Paracoccaceae bacterium
AGATTGCCTATGTTTCTGCAATGCAGAATCGATTGCGTGCCCGCTCGGAGCGCTATCCGACCATCGTGGGGTGTGTGACGGCCAGAAGACTGGAAATCGAACCGGCCGCCACACGGGTGCAACATATAGCTGCGGGCCGCAGGTAACGGGATCCGACGCGCTTGCGCAAGGAGTCCGCGCCACGGCCGCCAAGGAGACTTGAATGAACGTCCTGAAATCAACACTCGCCGCGTCCGCCATCACGGCCGGGTTTGCCGCGCCGGCCCTGGCCGCCGACTGCCCGATCAAGGTCGGCGTTCTGCATTCGCTGTCGGGGACGATGGCCATTTCCGAGACCACGCTGAAAGACACCGTCGTGATGCTGATCGACGAGCAGAACGCCAAGGGCGGGCTTCTGGGCTGCGAACTCGAGGCGGTCGTGGTCGACCCGGCCAGCGACTGGCCACTCTTCGCCGAAAAGGCGCGCGAGCTTCTGACCGTGCACGAGGTCGACGTGATCTTCGGCAACTGGACCTCCGTCAGCCGCAAGTCGGTGCTGCCGGTGATCGAGGAACTGAATGGCCTGCTGTTCTACCCGGTGCAATACGAGGGCGAGGAAAGCTCGAAGAACGTGTTCTACACCGGCGCCGCGCCAAACCAGCAGGCGATCCCGGCCACCGACTATTTCCTTGAGGAACTGGGCGTCGAGAAGTTCGCGCTGCTGGGCACCGACTATGTCTATCCCCGCACCACCAACAACATCCTGAACGCCTATCTGCAGGACAAGGGCATCCCGGAAAGCGACATCTTCGTCAACTACACCCCCTTCGGTCATTCCGACTGGTCGAAGATCGTCGCCGACGTCGTGGCCTTGGGCGCCGACGGCAAGAAGGTCGGCGTGATCTCGACCATCAACGGCGACGCCAATATCGGCTTCTACAAGGAACTCGCCGCGGCCGGCATCAGCGCCGACGACATCCCCGTGGTGGCGTTCTCGGTGGGTGAAGAGGAACTCAGCGGCCTCGACACCTCGAACCTCGTCGGCCACCTCGCGGCGTGGAACTACTTCCAGTCCGCCGATGACGAGGTCAACGCCGAATTCGTCGCCAAGTGGAAGGCCCTGATGGGCGAGGACCGCGTTACCAACGACCCGATGGAGGCGCATTACATCGGCTTCAATATGTGGGTGAACGCCGCCACCGCCGCCGGCACCACCGATGTCGACGCCGTGCGCACCGCCATGTACGGCCAGGAGTTTCCGAACCTGACCGGCGGCACCGCGGTGATGCTGCCCAACCATCACTTGGCCAAGCCGGTTCTGATCGGCGAGATCCAGGAAGACGGCCAGTTCGACATCATCAGCCAGACCGAGGAGGTCCCGGGCGACGCCTGGACCGACTATCTGCCGGAATCGGCGGTGCTGACCTCGGATTGGAAGGATCTCGGCTGCGGCATGTACAACACCGAGACCAAGACCTGCGTACAGACGCTGTCGAACTATTGACCGAACATACCGGCCGGGGCGCAGCGTTTGCGCCCCCGCCACCCCTGGGGATCGGTCCATGACACGCATTTTTCTGGCAGTCCTGATGCTGCTTGCCGCCATGCGCGTGGCGGTGGCGCAGGAGACGCCGCTGCAGGCGATCCTGCAGGAGCATGCCGCGATCATCACTAAAAGCTCGCGCACGACAATCAAGCCGGCCATCGCCGCTGTCGCGGGCAGCGGGCTGGACCGGGCGCCGGAAGTGCTGCAGGCCTGGCAGTCCAAGGACATGTGGCAGCGCGAGTCTGACGGGCTGTTCTTTCGCGCCGAAAAGCTCGATGGCCAGACCTACCGACTGATCGATTTCGACACCGGCGAGCCCGCCGGCGAGGTGTCCAAGAAAGAGTTGAGTCAGATCAAGCCCAACAGCGGCATCCGCGCCCTGATAGCCGTGGCGCTGGTGCAGTTTCAGCTATCCGATCCCGATCCCGCGCGGCGCCTTGACGCCCTGGTCTCGCTGGACCGCGACCCCAACCCCGAGGCGCTGGCCCCGCTGCGCGCCTCGATCGACGGCGAACCCGACCCGGCGCTGCTGGCCAAGAAACACCGGCTGGAGCGGCTGCTGACCATCGCCTACGATTCCGACGAGGCGGCGCGTGTCGCGGCCATCGACGAGATGTCCACCGACCTGGGCGTCGATGTCCGCGCGACGCTCAACCCACTGGTCGCCACCAGGATCGAGATCTTCGAGGGAGAGATACCCGGAACCGCAAACGTCGCCCGCCGCCTGACGCCCGGCAAGGACGGGTTCGACCGGACCGCGGCCTACACGATGCTGGTCGACAAGGGCTTCGCTGCCCCGCGGCTCGACCCTGACAAGGTTCGCGAGGTCCTGACCGCGCATATCGATGGCGGCCGCGTCGGCGATGTGCCGGTGTCGCGGCTCGACACGATGCCCGCCCGGGCAGAGGCCTATGCCACGCTGGTCGCGGCCGGTCTCGCCGAGCCGCGCGCCACCGAGGAAGAGATCGACATCCGCCTTGCCTCCTACCAGTTCGCCGAGATCTACGCCGAGACCTCCGCCGCCGTCACCACCGCCGCCAATGCAGCGCTGGGCCGCATCGCCACCCGCGTCGGCGTCTACCAGGCCGCCGACCTGACGCTCGACGCGCTGAGCCTCGCCTCGATCTACTTCCTCGCTGCGATCGGACTGGCCATCACCTTTGGCGTGATGGGCGTGATCAACATGGCGCATGGCGAGTTCATCATGATGGGCGCCTATACCGGCTTCGTCGTGCAGCAGGTGATCCCGAACCACACCGCGTCGATCCTCGTGGCGATCCCGCTCGCCTTTGCCGTCACCTTCGCCGCCGGCGTGGCGATGGAGCGTCTGGTGATCCGCTGGCTTTACAGTCGCCCGCTGGAAACCCTGCTGGCCACTTTCGGCATCTCCATCGCGCTGCAGCAGCTGGCCAAGAACATCTTCGGGACCCAGGCGCGCCCGCTGACCGCGCCGGGCTGGCTCGACGGCGCGCTGGCTCTCAACGACGTGGTGTCGATCAGCTATATCCGCATCGCGATCTTCGTCCTCGCGCTGATCTTTCTGGGCGTCTTCCTCTTCATCATGAAACGCACGCGGCTGGGGCTGGAAACCCGCGCCGTCACCCAGAACCGGCGCATGGCGGCCTCGATGGGCATCAACCCCGACCGGGTGAACATGCTGACCTTCGGCCTCGGCTCGGGCATCGCGGGCATCGCCGGCGTCGCCATCGGCCTCTTTGCCAAGGTCACCTCGGAGCTGGGCAGCGACTACATCGTGCAAAGCTTCATGACGGTAGTGGTCGGCGGCGTCGGCAACATCTGGGGCACGCTGGCGGGCGCCGCGATGATCGGCTTCTTCCAGAAGGGCGTGGAGTGGCTGAACCCGTCGAACACGCTCGCCGCGCAGACCTACATGATCGTGTTCATCATCCTCTTCATCCAGTTCCGGCCCCGCGGCATCGTCGCGCTGAAGGGCCGCGCGGCAGAGGCGTGACGACCATGCTGGACGCAGCCAAGGATCCTTCATCCGGCCATGGATATCTCGACGGCTTGGGGGCGGAGCCCACAACCGGTCGGCGCGGCGACGCGCCGAAACCGCTTATCGTGCGCAATCCCTCGATCCTGGTGTTTCTCACCGCGCTGGCGCTTTTCACCCTGACCGTCACCGTCCTGTCCGAGGCCGTCGGACCCGGCCTGATCTCGACCAGCTTCGTCAAGACGCTCGGCAAGACGCTATGCCTCTGCCTCGTCGCCATCGCGATGGATTTGGTCTGGGGCTATTGCGGCATCCTCAGTCTCGGCCATTTCGCCTTCTTCGGCCTCGGCGGCTACATGATCGGCATGTGGCTGATGTACGAGCGCACCCGCGACATCGTTGCCACCGCCATGGCCGAGGCGCCGATCCCGCCGACCGACGCCGAGATCGTCGATGCCATCGGCACCCAGATCTTCGGCGTCGTCGGGTCCAGCGAGTTCCCGCTGGTCTGGGCCTTCGCCGACAGCCTCGCGATCCAGCTGGCGCTGGTGGTGCTGGTGCCGGGCGTTTTGGCCCTCGTTTTCGGCTGGCTCGCCTTTCGCAGCCGCGTCACCGGCGTCTACCTTTCGATCCTGACCCAGGCGATGACGCTGGCGCTGGCGCTGTACCTGTTCCAGAACGACAGCGGGTTGCGCGGCAATAACGGCCTCTCGGGCCTGCAGAACCTGCCCGGCGTCGCAGCGCCGCAATCGGTGGTGTCGCTGTGGTTCTTCTGGGCCAGCGCCGCCGCGCTGGGACTGGGCTACCTGCTGGCCGCCTGGCTGGTCAGCGGCAAGTTCGGCAGCGTGATCCGCGGCATCCGCGACAACGAGGCGCGGGTGCGGTTCCTGGGGTACTCGGTCGAGGGCTACAAGCTCTTCATCTTCGCCGTGACCGCGATGATCGCCGGCATCGCCGGGGCGCTCTACTATCCGCAGGCCGGCATCATCAACCCTGCCGAGATCGCGCCCATCGCCTCGATCTACCTCGCCGTCTGGGTCGCGATCGGCGGCCGCGGGCGGCTTTACGGCGCGGTGATCGGCGCGGCTTTCGTGTCGCTGGTCTCGTCGTGGTTTACCGGCGGCCAGGCGCCCGACCTGCCGTTGGGGTTCTACACCGTGAAATGGGTCGACTGGTGGCTGATCGTCCTCGGCCTCAGCTTCGTTCTGGTGACGCTGTTCGCGCCCCGGGGCATCGGCGGCCTCGTCGATCTGTGGACCGAGCGGCGCGCGCCCGACCGCCACGGCGCCGACCTCGGCCCCGATCCCGGCGCGCTGCGCGAGCAGGAGGCCACCGAATGAGCACGCTCTTGGAGGTCTCGGGCGTCTCGGTCTCTTTCGACGGGTTCAAGGCGATCAACAACCTGTCTTTCCAGATCGGCAAGGCGGAACTGCGCGCGATCATCGGTCCGAACGGCGCCGGCAAGACCACCTTCATGGACATCGTCACCGGCAAGACCCGGCCGGACGAGGGCCGCATCCTCTGGGGCGGCAAGAACCGGTCGCTGCTCGCCATGTCCGAGGCACGGATCGCCCGCGAGGGCATCGGACGGAAGTTCCAGAAGCCCACGGTGTTCGAGGACCAGACGGTCCGCGAAAACCTGCTGATGGCGCTGAAGAACGACCGCGGACCGCTTGCCGTGCTGTTCTACCGGCCCTCTGCAGCCGATCTGCAGCGCGTCGTGGACCTGGCCGAGGAGATCGGGCTGCAGGACCATCTGGCGCGCAAGTCCGGCGAGCTCAGCCACGGCCAGAAGCAATGGCTGGAAATCGGCATGCTTCTGGCGCAGGAGCCGCGGCTATTGCTGGTCGACGAACCGGCCGCGGGGATGACCCCGGAGGAACGCGAGCACACCACGGCGCTGCTGGTCGAGGCGGCCAGGACCCGCGCGGTGGTCGTGGTCGAGCACGACATGGAATTCGTCCGCCGGCTGGATTGCCGCGTCACGGTGCTGCACGAGGGATCGGTGCTGGCCGAGGGCAGCCTCGACCACGTGACCGCGAACCAGAAAGTCATCGACGTTTACCTGGGGCGCTGAGAGATGCTGAAGATCGACAACCTGACACTGCATTACGGCCATTCGCAGATCCTCGGCGGCATCTCGATGACCGCAGAGGCGGGCCAGGTCACCTGCGTGATGGGCACCAACGGCGTCGGCAAGACCAGCCTGATGAAGGCGATCTCGGGCACCCATCCGCGATCCGGCGGAACGGTGCGTTTCGACGGCGCAGAGATCGGCCGGCTGCCGGCCCACGCGATGGCGCAGCGGGGCGTCGCCTACGTGCCGCAGGGCCGCGAGATCTTCCCGCTCCTGACGGTGCGCGAGAATCTCGAGATCGGGTTCAGTTGCCTGCCTGCCGCGGAGCACGCCATCCCTGACGAGATCTTCGAGCTTTTCCCGGTGCTCAGGCAGATGCAGAACCGCCGCGGCGGCGATCTGTCGGGCGGTCAGCAGCAGCAGCTCGCCATCGCCCGCGCCCTGATCACCCGGCCAAAGCTGTTGCTGCTGGACGAGCCGACCGAAGGCATCCAGCCGAACATCATCCAGCATATCGGCGATGTGATCCGCCACCTGCGCGACCGCGGCGAAATGGCGATCGTCCTGGTCGAACAGTTCTTTGATTTTGCCTACGACCTCGCCGACCGGTTCATCGTCCTGCGCCAGGGGCAGGTGACGCTGGCCGGCGACAGGTCGTCGGTGTCGAGGTCGGAGCTGCTGCAGGGCGTCTCGGTCTGACGCACCTGGCCGGTCAAACTCTTATAATGGTGGGGTTTTGGTGGAGCCTAGGGGGATCGAACCCCTGACCTCTTGCATGCCATGCAAGCGCTCTCCCAGCTGAGCTAAGGCCCCGTGTGGCGATCCGTCGGATCGCCGCCGGTCTTATGGAACTGGTC
>JAHELH010000146.1 GCA_024644285.1 Paracoccaceae bacterium
GATGAGGCTGCGCGCCGTGGCAAAGTCACCCGCCTCCAGCGCCGCGTTGATGGCCACCGACCGCTCCGGCCACACGTTGATCAGTCCCGAGGTGAAGCCGCGGGCGCCGACGGCGTAGAAGTTGGGCGCCCAGACCTCGGCGAGGCCGCCGGTCCAGGTGATGTGATCGGGCGCGGCCTCGATGGCGGCCTTCAGCCTCATCGGGTTGGGCGTCGCCCACTTGACGCCCGCGACACCGGAAATGGCGCAGATTTCGGCGATGGCCTGCGTGCCGATGGCGTCGTTGCGGAGGTAGAGGATCAGCGGCAGGCCGTTCCCGGCGTCCTGCACGGCGCGGACGTAGTCGGCGACGCCGCGCGGTGCGACGAAGGGGTCGGGCGGCTGGTGGAGCATCAGGGCATCGGCGCCGGCCGCGGCCGAAGCCTCGGCCAGTCGGCAGGCATCGCGAATGCCGCGGCCGACCCCCGCGACAAGCGGCACCCGGCCCGCGATGTGGCCCGCCGCGGCCTGAACCATGGCGACGGCCTCGTCGGTGGTCAGCCCGTAGAACTCGCCGGTATTGCCGTTGGCGGTCAGCACGTGGACACCGGCGGCGACGGCGCGATCAACGACCCCGCCCTGCAAGCCGGGCGCGATGCCGCCATCGGTGCCGAAGGGCGTGACCAGGATGCCCGAGACGCCGGTGAGGGCCTTGGCCAGATCGTGCGCCATCAATAGATGTCCGGCTCTGGCACCGGGGCGCCGAATTCGGTTCGCAGGAAGTCGAAGTCGCAGCCCTTGTCCGCCTGCTCGACATGGCGCGAGAACATCCAGCCGTAGCCGCGGTCATAGCGTGGCTCGGGCGGCGTCCACCTCGTCCGGCGCTCGGCGAGTTCCTCGTCCGACAGGTCCACGCGCAAGGTCCTGTTCGGCACGTCCAGCTCGATCACGTCGCCGGTTTCGATCAGCGCCAGCGGGCCGCCGACGAAGGCCTCGGGCGCCACGTGCAGGACGCAGGCGCCATAGGAGGTGCCCGACATCCGCGCGTCCGACAGCCGAACCATGTCGCGGTGCCCCTGCTTCAGCAGCGCCTGGGGCATCGGGATCATGCCCCATTCCGGCATGCCGGGACCGCCCTGCGGCCCAGCATTGCGCAGGACGAGAACATGGTCGGGGGTCATCGGATAGTCAGGATCGTTGATGATCTTCTTCAGTTCCGGATAGCTGTCGGCGACGATTGCCGGCCCCCTGTGGCGGTGGAACTTCGGATCACAGGCGGCGGGCTTGATCACCGCGCCGTCGGGCGCCAGGTTGCCGCGCAGCACCGCCAGCGAGCCTTCGTGATAGACCGGGTTCGTCAGCGGGCGGATAACATCGTCGTTGTAGTTCTCGGCACTTTCGATGTTCTCGCCCACCGTCCTGCCATTCACCGTCGGCGCGGCGAGATGCAGCTTGTGGCTGAGCTCTTTCATCAGTGCAGGCAAGCCGCCGGCATAATAGAAATCCTCCATCAGGTATTCCTTGCCGGAGGGGCGGATATTGGCCAGCACCGGCACCTCGTGGCCGATCCGGTCAAGATCGTCGAGGCCCCAGTCCACCCCGGCGCGCCGCGCCATCGCGATCAGGTGGATGATGGCGTTGGTCGAGCAGCCCGTGGCCATCGCCACGGCGGTGGCGTTGGCGGTGGCGGCGCGGGTGACGATCCTGTCGGGCGTCAGATCCTCCCAGACCATCTCGACGATCCGCCGTCCGCAGGCGGCGGCCATGCGCTTGTGGCCTGCATCGGGGGCCGGGATCGAGGACGCGCCGGGCAGCGTCAGCCCGAACCCTTCGGCAATCGACATCATGGTGGACGCGGTGCCCATCGTCATGCAGGTGCCGTAGCTGCGGGCGATACCGCCCTGGACGCCGTCCCACTGCTTCTTCCCGATGGTGCCGGCGCGGCGCTCGTCCCAGTATTTCCAGACGTCGGTGCCGGAGCCCAGCTTCTGTCCCGCATAATTGCCGCGCAGCATCGCGCCTGCGGGCAGGAAGATGAACGGAAGCCCCATCGACAGCGCACCCATGATCAGCGCCGGGGTCGACTTGTCGCAGCCGCCCATCAGCACCGCGCCGTCGACGGGATGGCTGCGCAGGGTCTCTTCGACCTCCATCGCGCCCATGTTTCGATAGAGCATCGAGGTGGGTTTCAGGAACTGTTCCGAGAAATCGTGCACCGGCAGCTCGGCGGGCATGCCGCCGGCCTGCAGGATACCCTTTTTGACGAACTCGGCCCGGTCGCGCAGATGGTGATGGCAGGGCGAGAGATCCGACCAGGTGTTGATGATCGCGATCACGGGCTTGCCTTCCCAATCCTCGCTGTCGAGCCCCATCTGCATGGCACGCGAGCGGTGGCCCATCGAGCGCAGATCGTCGGGCGCGAACCAGCGGGCGGAACGGAGGTCTTCGGGCTTTTTCGGCATGGGACGCTCCGCCTGAATGATCGGCTGGGTAATAGCCTGCAACACGCGGTCGATGCAGCTCGCCTTGCCGTTCAACCACGTCCAATAGCAATGCAATATATTAGTTGGTTGAGCGGATAAAGATGTCCCGGCTCTTGTGACGGGGTGTGCCGTCCGCTGACACGGAGGATTTGCCCCTCGGTTCGAGAGGTATCCAAGAGGGAGCCCGCATGTAGGCCCTGCTTTTCGTATTGGCAGCGGTGCGTGTCCGTGGTCTGGCCACGCACCGGCGTGACCAGACGCGATACCGGGTCAGCCTAGGACATTGTGCTCCGGGCCGTAGGGGAAGCCGGTGATGTTCTCGTTCCCGTCTTCCGTGATGACCAGGATGTCATGCTCGCGATAACCGCCCGCTCCGGGGCGACCTTCGGGGATCGTGAGCATCGGCTCCATCGAGATCACCATTCCGGGTTCGAGCACCGTGCCGATATCCTCGCGCAGCTCGAGGCCCGCTTCGCGGCCGTAATAGTGGCTCAGCACGCCGAAGGAATGGCCGTAGCCGAAGGTGCGGTATTGCAGCAGGTCGCGTTCGGCAAGGAAGTCGTTGATCCTGCGCGTGACCTCGGCGCAGGAAACCCCGGGTCGCAAAAGGCTTATCCCGTATTCGTGCGCGGCGACGTTGGCCTGCCAGATCTTCAGGCTGGCCTCGTCGACCGTTCCCAGGAACAGCGTGCGTTCGAGTGCCGTGTAATAGCCCGAGATCATCGGGAAAGTGTTCAGCGACAGGATGTCGCCGTGCCGAAGCACACGACCGGTCACCGGGTTATGTGCGCCGTCGGTGTTGCGGCCCGATTGGAACCAGACCCAGGTATCGCGGTATTCGGCGTCGGGGAAACGCCTGGCGATCTCCAGCTCCATCGCGTCCCGGCCCGCCATGGCCACGTCGATCTCGCGCACACCCGGCCTGATGGCATCGCGCACCGCATACCCGCCGACATCCGCCGTGGCGGCGCCGGGACGGATCAGATCGATCTCTGCAGGCGATTTGTGAACCCGTTGCGCCATGGTGGCGGGGGCGATGTCGATCGTGTCCGCCGGGGCCAGGACTTCTTTCAGAAGCGCCATTTGCGCGACCGACAGATGGTCGCTTTCGAAACCGATCACCTTGTCCTTGCCCGTCACCGACAGGATCGCGCGCCAGTAGTTGTTTCGCTGCCAGTCGGTATAGGTGATGTTGTCACCGTAGCCGCGCCGCCAGGGCTGGGCGGCGTCGATCCCGGCGCTGAACGTCACCGAGTCCGTTGCGGTCACGACCTGCGCGTAGGGTCGGCCGAAGGCGCAATAGAGAAAGCCGGAATAATAGGCGACGTTGTGCATCGACGTGAGGAGGCAGGCATCGATGCCTTTCTCGGCCATGATCCTGCGCAGTCCACTCAGCCGCGCTTCGTATTCGGCGTCCGCGAACGGCAGCACCTTTTCTCCCTGGTGAAAGCGGTAGAAATCAGGGCGCTGCACATTCCCGGTTATCAGGCTGGAAGCTCCGTCCATCGTGTGTCTCCTGTTCAGGCCGCGTTGCGCGCAAGGAGTGAAGGATACCTTCCCTCACCGCGCAAACGGCAAAGCAAGATCCCGGCGTTCAGGATGGTTGGATGGGAAAATTGAGACCGTGTGAAATCACGGGCCAATGGCGACGCCATCGCCGTTCCCATGACGCTTCTTTACTGTAAACCGATGGCTCCGATCAAGTCCGTTGCAGGGTGCACAACGGGTAGCCGATCCATCGCGCGAACGCCTGACATAGATGACCAGAAGGCGCGCAAGTGCGCGTCGCAGCAAGTCCGCTATGCCACTTTCAGCGCAGTACGTGCACCGAGCAATTCGCGTGACTGACGACCCGCGAAGCCGTCGAGCCGAGAAAGAAATCACTGAGGCCCGGACGATGCGAGGCGATGATGATGCAGTCGGCGTCGTGCTCGTCGGCGTATTCGACGATGGTCAGGCCTGCATGACCATTGACCAGCACCGGCGTCACCCCCTCTTCATTCTCCAGCAGCTTTTCGAATGCATCACGTTCTTCCGTGACGTGCTTCATCGTGAAATTGGCCGGCAGGTACGGCGCGGCGTAGCTTGGCAGCTCCTCGAGGACATGCAGCGCGGTAATGCGCCCGCCCTCCGCACGTAAGGCGCGCGCGACATCGAATGCCCGATGATTCGCTTGGTCGTGGATGTGGTCCAGTGCGACAGCGACGAGAATATGACGATACAACATGAGCCCTACTCCTTCTGGTATTCCATCACTTTACGGCGACCGAAGCCGTCGTGCCACCGGTGATCGCCGCTCCGTTGAACTGCCATGCCCGCTGCGGGACGCGGTGAGTCAGGACAGAGTGGGGCACGCATCCCGTTTGTTCGTCAGCGATGAACAATATGGCAGGGGTTGCCCCCGAATTTCCTTGATTTAGCCATTTTTCCTTCTCGCACGCACCGGCCTCCGGTAAATTCCATTCCGGGTTGGGGGCCTGAATTGGGGGAGGGTGACATTGCCGAGATTCGATGCGCGCACCCTTGGCGTTGACCAGGGAAGCCAATTGCTGTTCTCCGATTTCGAACATGATGGCGAAATGTGGATCGGGAACGGCCCGAGGCGCAGGCGCGTCCGCGTCCAGTTTGCCGAGCCTTACAAGACGGCGCCGGTGGTTCAGGTTCAGGTCGGCATGTGGGATATGAGCGTCCAATCCAATCAACGCGCCGAGATCCTGGCGGAAAACATTTCGCGGGACGGATTCGAGATTGTCTTCAAGACATGGGGTGACACGAAGGTGGCCCGCGTCGTCGCGAACTGGACCGCGATCGGCGAGGTCAGGCACGACGACGACTGGGACGTCTAGCGGCGCGAACGACCGTTAACCGGCGCGAAACCTGTTTCTCGCCATCCTGGCGGCATGTTGCCCGTCGAAGACATGACCTTGCCCTTGATCGCCGAAGAGCTCGGCGCCCTGCGCGAGGAGATCAGACTTTTGAAGGCTCGCGAGGCGGATTTGCGCGAGGCGATCGTAAGGGCGCGGCCCAACAATCCGCTGCGCGCCGGGGGATACGAGGTGGCGCTCCATCTGGGGCAGTCGCGCCGGCTCGACAGGGACAGTCTGCCGGCGGAAATACTCGGCGATCCGCGCTATTGGGTGACGACGAAAACCGCCACGGTCCTCTGCCGCCGGCGCAGGGCGGGATCGCAGGACGACGCCGGCGGTGCGGATCAGGCGTCGCAAAAAGACCGGGCCTGATCATCGACCGCAGCGTCTTTTCGCCTTTCCTATCATGATGGCCTTGGTCACTATCGGGCGGTTCACAGCGATGCGGAACACCGAATGTCCGATTGCACTCCGCCTGATGCGGACAGCCTGAATGCGATAAAGGCTCTTGTCGGCGACAAGGGCTGGAAGCCTGCAGCGGCCGCGCCCGGCTATTTCGAGGATCCGCGTGGACGGTTCGCGGGGCGCGGTTGCCTTGTCGTCTCTCCGGACACCACCGGCGAAGTTGCCGCCATCGTGCGGATCTGCAGCGGCGCGCGGATCGGTATCGTTCCGATCAGTGGCAGAACCGGGGTCGTCGCGGGACAGCTGTCCATCGACAGCGACCACGCCCTCGTCCTGTCGCTGGAGCGGATGAACCGGATTCGCAGTGTCTCTGCAGATGACAGCGTCATGGTGGCCGAGGCCGGGTGCATCCTGGAGAACGTGCACGCCGAGGCGCAGCGGCACGGGCTGCAATTCCCCTTGAGCATGGCCTCGAAGGGCAGCTGCTGCATCGGCGGCAATCTGGCGACGAATGCGGGCGGCATCCAGGTGGTGCGTCACGGAAACGCGCGCGATCTGTGCCTGGGGATCGAGGCGGTCCTGCCGAACGGTGAGATTCTGAACGAATTGAGCCCCCTGCGGAAGAA
>JAHELH010000147.1 GCA_024644285.1 Paracoccaceae bacterium
GTCCCACCGCTCTGGCGCCGCGCGATGGACCCGCGCGCCCGCGCCTGGGCCGCCGCCGGCGCGGGCCGCCGCGCAGCCTAGGCGGAACCCGGCGCGGCAAGAGGACCGGCCCTGTTCACCGGGCGCGGTTTCTGCGAAACTCGCTTCCCATGCGAACGCTCCTGCCAATTCTTGCCCTGATGCTTGCGGGCCCGCTCCTGGCCGAGACCCCGATGTCGGGCGCCGAGTTCGAGGCCTATTCGACAGGCCGCACCCTGACCTATGCAGAAAGCGGCCGCATCTACGGCATCGAGGAATACCTGCCCGGCCGCCGCGTCCGCTGGGCGTTCACCGAGGACGAGTGCCGCGACGGCTATTGGTACGAGGACGAAGAGGCGATCTGCTTCGTCTACGAGGACAACCCGGTGCCGCAATGCTGGAGCTTCACCCGCAGCCCCACCGGCCTGCTCGCCCGGTTCCTCGGCACCGAGAACGGCCGCGAGCTCTACGAGGCGCAGCAAAGCACCGAGCCGCTGGTCTGTCTGGGGCCGGACGTGGGGGTCTAGCCAGATGCCGTTTCCGGGTGGCGTCCACACCGGGCGGTGGCCGCGTCTCGCATTCGAGCTCGTCTGTCAGAGCCCCTTGGCCCGGTAGCTCGTCGCCACGCGGTCGATCGACACCAGGTAGGCCGCCGTCCGCAGGTCGGTGACCTCGTCGCGGGCGCGCCAGACCTCGGCCATCGCCTGGTAGGCGGTGCGCATCGTGTCCTCGAGCCCCGAGCGCACCAGTTCCAGCTCGCCCGCGCCGCGCAGATACTTCTGCTTGAAGTCCGGCGACAGCGTCCAGTCCAGGTCCTTGTCCCTCGACAACCGCTCCAGTTCCGACACGATCAGCTGGTGCCGCGCCTCCTCCTGCCGGCGGCCCATCCGACCGAACCGGATGTGGGACAGGTTCTTGACCCATTCGAAATATGACACCGTGACCCCGCCGGCATTGGCATACATGTCGGGAATGATGACACAGCCCTTCTCGCGCAGCACATCGTCGGCGCCCGCCGTCACCGGCCCGTTCGCCGCCTCGATGATCAGCGGCGCCTTGACGCGCTGGGCGTTGGTCATGTTGATCACGCCCTCCAGCGCCGCCGGGATCAGCACGTCGCACTCGGCCTCCAGCACCTTGGCGCCGTTCTCGACATACTTGGCGTCGGCAAAGCCCTTGACCCCGCCGTGGTTGCCGATCCAGGCGTGCACCGCCTCGACATCGAGCCCCTTGTCGCTGACCAGCGCGCCGTCGCGCTCGATGATCCCGGTGATCAGCGCGCCGTCCTCCTCGCTGAGGAACTTGGCCGCGTGGTAGCCCACGTTGCCGAGGCCCTGCACCACGATGCGCTTGCCCTCCAGCGTGCCGGTCAGCCCGGCCTTTTCCATGTCCTCGGGATGGCGAAAGAACTCCTGCAGCGCGTATTGCACGCCGCGCCCCGTCGCCTCGACCCGGCCCTGGATGCCGCCGGCATGCGGCGGCTTGCCGGTGACGCAGGCCCGCGCATTGATGTCGGTGGTGTTCATCCGGGCATACTGGTCGGCGATCCAGGCCATCTCGCGCTCGCCGGTGCCCATGTCGGGGGCCGGCACGTTCTGGCTGGGATGGATCAGGTCGCGCTTGGCCAGCTCGTAGGCGAAGCGCCGGGTGATCATCTCCAGCTCGTATTCCTCGTATTGCCGCGGATCGACGCACAGCCCGCCCTTCGATCCGCCGAACGGCGCTTCGACCAGCGCGCATTTGTAGGTCATCAGCGCCGCCAGAGCCTCGACCTCGTCCTGGTTGACGGCCATCGAATAGCGGATCCCGCCCTTGACCGGCTCCATGTGCTCGGAATGCACCGAGCGATAGCCGACAAAGGTCTGGATCTGGCCGCGCAGCCGCACCCCGAACCGGACCGTGTAGGTGGCGTTGCAGACCCGTATCTTCTCCTCCAGACCCGGCGGCAGGTCCATCAGCGCCACGGCCCGGTTGAACATCAGGTCGACGGATTCGCGAAAACTCGGTTCCTTGTTGGCGTGCACGTTCATCGGTTTCCTCCCGTGGCGATCCGCATTCGAGGCGAATCAATTCATTCGTGATTATGCCGAAAAGCTACGACGCATCGCGCGCCGTCGCACCTTTTCTTTGTTTGGCCGGCCAGGCCCGAGCTAACCCGACGTTAGGGATTCGACGGTATCGCGCAAATCGGTTTGGGTCGGATTGCCGCCGGCGGCGACACAATAGGGACCACGCCGCGGCATCGGTTCCGGACCGGGTTCAATGACCCCCACTGACCCCCCTAATGACAGAATTTTGCCACAAATCAGGACGATACAATAAGCCTGTCACAGGTGCGCCCGCCTTCTGCTGGCCGGAGTGCACCAAGGAGCATTGCAAATGAAGAACGTCACGATGACCTCGAAGTCCATCCCGTCAAAGGGCGTGCTGAAGCGCCGGATGCGCGTGTTCGCGCACGACGAAGACGGCTCTCTCATCATCTTCGGCATTTTCATTTTCGGGCTGATGCTGGCGATCGGCGGTTTGTCATTCGACCTGATGCGCTACGAATCCCAGCGCTCGATCCTGCAGAACACCACCGACCGCGCCGCGCTGGCCGCGGCGTCGCTGACCCAGTCGCTCGATCCCAACGCGGTGGTCCAGGACTACTTCGCCAAGGCCGGGATGAGCGACTACCTCGACTCGATCACGGTGACCGAAGGCGTCGGCTCGCGCCGCGTCGACGTCAATGCCAGCCTGAACGTGCCCCTGCATCACGGCAATTTCGGCGTGTTCGGTGGCCCCGAAAACCAAAACGACACTCTGCTCGTCCAGGCCGAAAGCACCGCGATGGAGGCGATCGGCAATGTCGAGATCTCCATGGTGCTCGACGTGTCGGGCTCGATGGGCCGCTACAGCCGGCTGATCAACCTGAAAACCGCCTCGGAGAACTTCATCGACACGATCTACGACGCGGCCGAACCGGGGACGATTTCGACCAGCGTGGTGCCCTATGCCGAACAGGTGACCGCCGGCCAGCTGCTCCTGTCGCACTACACGATGGACGAAAGCGCCCACAACCGCTCGTTCTGCGTCAACTTCGCCGAGGACGACTACAACTCGACCGCGCTGTCGACCACGGCGCCGCTGCAGCAGACGCTGCATTTCGACCCGTGGACCGACGACAACTACTGGAATGTCAACAACAGCGACAACAATGGCACTCTGAGGTCGCTGGTCTGCCGGACCCAGGCCTCGCGCGAGATCATGGCGTGGGAAGAGAACCCCGCGACGCTGAAGGCCCACATCAATTCCTTCTATTCCGGCGGCAACACCTCGACCGATGTCGGGTTGAAGTGGGGCGTTGCCCTGCTCGACCCGGGCACCCAGGGCGTGCTGAACTCGATGATCGCCAGTGGTGATGTCGACAGCGACTTTGCCAGCCGTCCCGAGGAATACGAGGAACAGATGACGATGAAGATCATCGTCGTGATGTCGGACGGCGAGAACACCCGCCAGCACTACATGGACGAACCCTACCGGACCGGCGACACGGCGATCTACAGGTACCTCGATCCCGCCGACAACATGATCAAGTACTCGATCTGGACCGGACCCGGCGATCCCGATATCGACCCGACGCCCGCCTGCAAGGCGGCCGGCTTCGACAATTGCAAGACGTGGAACCAGCGGGACAAGGACTGGTACCTCGTCAACGACGACCAGACCAGCGACACGCCCTACGGCGGCGCCAATGCCACCCGAATGACCTGGGGTGAGTTCTGGGCCGAGGTGCCGGTGGACGAGATGACCGACGAGTTCCTGCCGAACATGGGTGGCCAAAGCGCTGACATCAGTGGAATCAACGCCGCGGCCGAGGATCATTCCGGCAGCGTCAAGAATGCGCGCATGGCGGCGATCTGCTCGGCGGCCAAGGCGCAGGGCATCACCATCTTCTCGGTGGCGCTCGACACCAACGACGCCGCGGCCGGGCGCCTGCAATCCTGCGCCTCCTCACCGGCGCATTTCTACCGGGTGACCGGCGCCGAGATCAACTTCGCCTTCCAGGCGATCGCCAGCCAGATCAACATGCTGCGTCTGGTGCACTGAAATGCGGTTGTTCCGGTCCCTCCTGCGGCGCCTGCGGCGCGAAGACGGCAACGCCACGATCGAATTCGTGATCCTGTTCCCGTTCTTCATAGGCCTGTTCGCCTCGTCCTTCGAGGCGGCATACGTCACCATGCGCCAGGTGATGCTGGAACGTGCGACCGACATCGTGGTGCGCAACGTGCGCCTGGGCATCGGCGGCACGCCGACGCACGACTCGCTCAAGCGCGACATCTGCAACACCGCGGGCATCATCCCCGATTGCATGCAGAGCCTGCACATCGAGTTCGAGAAGATCGACAAGTCGACCTTCGCGCTGCGCACCGGCGCCGTGCAATGCGTCGACCGCGACGAGGAGATCGTCCCCGCCACCAACTTCAACCAGGACAACGACGACAACGACCTGATGCTGATGACCGTCTGCGCTGTCTTCCAGCCGATGGTGCCGACCACCGGGTTGGGTCTGAAACTGCCCAAGGTCAACGGCGGCAGCTACTACGCGCTGGTCGCGATCACCGCCTTCGTCAACGAGCCGAACGGATAGGATGCACGGTATGTCCCTCGCAAAGCGCATTCGGCACTTCCTGCAAGACAGCCGCGCCACCCTGTCGGTGGAGGCGGTGCTGATCTTCCCGCTGCTGCTGTGGGCCTATTTCGGCATGTTCGTGCTGTTCGAGGGCTACCGCACCCTGGGCGCCAATACCCGCGCCTCCTACACCATCGCCGATCTGCTTTCGCGCGAAACCGACTGGGTCACGCCGTCCTATGTCGACGGGCTGAACGACGTCCTCGACATCCTGACGCAGTCGCCGCACCGCACCGTGCTGCGGATCACGGTGATCAAGTACAACAACGACACCGACGAGTACGAACTGCAATGGTCACACGCCACCGACGGCATGGACAAAATCGTCACCGGCACGCTCACCGAGATCATGCCGTTCGTTCCGATCATGGCCAGCCCCGGCGTCGCCATCGTGGTCGAGACCTGGATGGCGTTCGAGCCGTTCATGAACATCACGCTCGACAGTTTCTACTTCGAAAGCATCGTCGTCACCCGGCCGCGCTTCGGCCCGCAGCTCTGCTTCACCGCGCTGACGCCGCCGGCGCCGGAATGCGTGCCGAGCAGCTAGCGCTATCATAAGCAAGATCAATCGCTTGACCCCATGTCCTCACGGGGACATGGGGCCAGGCGTCACTTCAACTGGTCCTGGATTTCCGGCATCCGCAGCCGCAGCGCCATGATATCGGCCATCATCTTGGCCTCGTTTTTCGACACCAGCCCGCCCACGCCCAGCCGCCGCCCGTAGCGCCACCAGAGGCCCGGCACCCAGGCCCATTCCGCCCGCCGCGCCAGCCGCACGGCAAACCCGTTCGACGGCTTGAACGCGAAGGCGCTGCGTTCGACCTTCTCGATATCCTCGGTCCGCACCAGCAGCCGCCCTTCGCTGTCGCGCAGCCCCGCCTCGGTCAGGATCAGCGACACCCCGGTCAGCCGCCAGACCCGCTCGGCCAGCGCCAGCGCCCCCGCGCCCGCCACGATGAAGAACAGCCGCAGGCCCGGCCCTGCCTCGGGCGCGGTAAAGCCCAGGTAGACCAGCACCACGCCCAGCGCCAGCAGCAGCGCCACGGCCATCCCGCGCCGCGCCCGGCTGGGCGCGATGGTCGCCAGAACCTCGTCCGTCATGCCCCGCCTCCCGTGCGCGCCTTGCGCCTTCCTAGCCGCAATGCCGCGCCCAGGCGAGAGCCGATGCACATCGACTGTGCCCGCGCGCAGGGGTCCGCCCGATTGCCCCGGTGCCTGCGACTTCCTAGATATCGGCCAAGCAAGCCCATCAGGAGACACATCCATGTCGATCCGCCCCGTCACCGCCGCCACCCCCGCGATGCCCACGATGGAGGGCGCCGGCGTCAAGCTGCACCGTGCCTTCGGGTTCCAGGACCCGGACATGCTGGACCCGTTCCTGCTGTTCGACGATTTCCGCAACGACCGGCCCGAGGACTACCTGCGCGGCTTCCCCTGGCACCCGCACCGCGGCATCGAGACCATCACCTACGTGCTGAACGGCACCGTCGAGCACGGCGATAGCCTCGGCAATGCCGGCACTTTGGGCGCCGGCGACGTGCAATGGA
>JAHELH010000148.1 GCA_024644285.1 Paracoccaceae bacterium
TGGAAATCGCCGAAATACTTGGTGATCGCCGCCGTCAGCGTCGTCTTGCCGTGGTCCACGTGACCGATCGTCCCGATGTTCACATGCGGCTTCGTGCGTTCGAATTTCTGTTTTGCCATGGTGGCCTCCTGTTATCTCTTCGAGGCCCCGGATCGGGTCCGGGGCGCCTGACGGGGTCAGGCGAATTTCGCCTGGATCTCTTCGCTGATGTTCTGCGGCACCGGCTCGTAATGGTCGAACTGCATGGTGAAGTTCGCCCGGCCCGAGCTCATGGACCGCAGGTTGTTGATGTAGCCGAACATGTTGGCCAGCGGCACGAAGCAGTCGATGACCACCGCGTTGCCGCGGCTGTCCTGCCCCTGCACCTGGCCGCGCCGGCTGGTCAGGTCGCCGATGATGTTGCCGGTATATTCCTCGGGCGTCACCACTTCGACCTTCATGATCGGCTCCAGAAGCTTGGCGCCGGCCTTCTTCAGGCCTTCGCGCATGCACATCCGGGCGGCGATCTCAAAGGCCAGGACCGACGAGTCCACGTCGTGGAACTTGCCGTCGACCAGCGCGACCTTGAAGTCGATCACCGGGAAACCGGCGAGCGGGCCGGAATCCATCACCGACTTGATGCCCTTCTCGACACCGGGAATGTATTCCTTCGGCACCGCGCCGCCGACGATGCGGCTCTCGAACGAATAGCCCTCGCCCGGTTCGGTCGGCGCGATCTGCAGCTTGACCTCGGCGAACTGGCCGGAGCCGCCCGACTGCTTCTTGTGCGTGTAGGTGTGCTCGATCTCGCGACCGATGGTCTCGCGATAGGCGACCTGCGGCGCGCCGATATTGGCCTCGACCTTGAACTCGCGCTTCAGCCGGTCGACCAGGATGTCGAGGTGCAGTTCGCCCATGCCCTTCATGATGGTCTGGCCGCTCTCGATGTCGGTCTCGACCCGGAACGACGGGTCCTCGGCGGCAAGCCGCGCCAGGCCCTGGGACATCTTCTCCTGGTCGGCCTTGGTCTTGGGCTCGACCGCGATCTCGATCACCGGGTCGGGGAAGGTCATGGTCTCCAGCACCACCGGCTTCTGCGCGTCGCAGAGCGTGTCGCCGGTCGTCGTCTCCTTCAGGCCCGCGAGCGCGATGATGTCGCCCGCGAACGCCTCTTCGATCTCTTCGCGGTTGTTGGAGTGCATCATCATCATCCGTCCGATGCGCTCGCGCTTGCCCTTGGTCGAGTTCAGGATCGAATCGCCCTTCTTGAGCTTGCCGGAATAGATCCGGGTGAAGGTCAGCGAGCCCACGAAGGGGTCGTTCATGATCTTGAACGCCAGCGCCGAGAGCGGCTCGGCATCGTCGGCGTGACGCGCGAGGTTGCGCTCTTCGGTCTCGTCGTCGGGGTGGAAGCCCATATAGGCCGGCACGTCGAGCGGGCCCGGAAGATAGTCGATCACCGCGTTCAACAGCGGCTGCACGCCCTTGTTCTTGAAGGCCGATCCGGCCAGCACCGGGACGAAGGTCATGGATAGCGTGCCCTTGCGGATCAGCTTGCGCAGCGTGTCGTGGTCGGGCTCGTTGCCTTCCAGGTACTGCTCCATCACGTCGTCGTCCATCTCGACGGCAAGCTCGACCAGTTCCGCGCGCATCTCCTCGGCGCGGTCCTTGAGGCTGTCGCGAACCGGCTGGCGCGTCCACGACGCGCCCAGATCCTCGCCCTGCCAGACCCATTCTTCCATGGTGATCAGGTCGATGATGCCTTCCAGCTGATCCTCTGCGCCGATCGGCATCTGCACCGGGGCAGGCGTCGCACCGGTGCGCGACTTGATCATGCGGACGCAATTGTCGAAATCGGCGCCGATCTTGTCCATCTTGTTGACGAAGACGATGCGCGGCACCTTGTAGCGGTCAGCCTGGCGCCAGACGGTTTCTGTCTGCGGCTCGACGCCGGCATTGGCATCCAGTACGGCGACCGCGCCGTCGAGCACGGCAAGCGAGCGCTCGACTTCGATGGTGAAGTCGACGTGGCCCGGCGTGTCGATGATGTTCAGCCGGTACTTGGTGTCCGACATGCCCTCGAGGCCCGGATCCTCCTGACGCTGCCAGAAGGTCGTGGTCGCGGCGCTGGTGATGGTGATGCCGCGCTCCTGCTCCTGCTCCATCCAGTCCATCGTCGCGGCACCGTCATGCACTTCGCCGATCTTGTGCGACTTGCCGGTGTAGAACAGGATGCGCTCGGTGCAGGTGGTCTTGCCTGCATCGATATGCGCCATGATACCGAAGTTGCGGTACCGGGTCAGGGGATAGTCACGTGCCATGTCGGGTGCCTCTGATGGATTGCCGCCTTACCAGCGGTAGTGGCTGAACGCCTTGTTCGCGTCGGCCATCTTGTGGGTGTCTTCGCGCTTTTTCACCGCCGAGCCACGGCCCTGGACGGCATCGACCAGCTCGCCGGCCAGACGCTCTTCCATGGTGTTCTCGTTGCGGGCGCGCGCGGCGCGGATCAGCCAGCGGATCGCCAGCGCCTCGCGGCGCTCGGGGCGCACCTCGACGGGCACCTGGTAGGTGGCGCCGCCAACCCGGCGCGAGCGGACCTCGACCGAGGGCTTGATGTTGTCGAGGCTCTCGTGGAAGACCTCGAGCGGGCTTTTCTTCAGCTTCTGCTCGACCCGGTCGAAGGCATTGTAGACGATGCTTTCGGCGACCGACTTCTTGCCGTCGATCATCAGGTTGTTCATGAACTTGGTCAAAACCTTGTCGCCGAACTTGGCGTCGGGCAGGATTTCGCGTTTTTCGGCAGCGTGGCGGCGAGACATGGCTGTATCCTCTTACTTCGGACGCTTGGCGCCGTATTTCGAACGGCGCTGCTTGCGGTCCTTGACGCCCTGGGTGTCGAGCACACCGCGCAGGATGTGGTAGCGGACGCCGGGAAGGTCCTTGACGCGGCCGCCGCGGATCAGCACGACCGAGTGTTCCTGCAGGTTGTGGCTTTCGCCCGGGATGTAGCTGATCACCTCGTAGCCGTTGGTCAGGCGCACCTTGGCGACCTTGCGCATGGCCGAGTTCGGCTTTTTCGGCGTTGTCGTGTAGACGCGGGTGCAGACGCCGCGCTTTTGCGGGCATCCTTCCAGGTGCAGCGACTTGGAGCGTTTCACTTTCGGCTGCCGCGGCTTGCGGATCAGCTGCTGGATCGTTGGCATTCCGGTTTATTCCCCGTGTTGCAACACTTCAATTCTCGTGGGGCGCGCGCCCCGGTGACGTTTTTCGGCGCCGCACACGTCTGCGCAACGCAAATACCGCTGCGTTCCCTCGTTCGCGGGAACGACGCGGTGGAATTCCAGAGGATCGGGGCGCACAAGGCCCGGATCGTGACCACTTCAGTACTGTAGCAGGCGACGGCGGCGCAGCGGCCCCGGCCCGTGAAGGCGGCGTATATGGCGACTTCATGGCGGTGTCAACAGCCCGCGCCGGGGGAGTGCGGGGGTGCGACGAGGCTTGGCCGGCAAGGCGCCGACCCCGGGGCGGTCGGACCCCTACCGCAGACGCCGGCCCGGCGGTACCGGCGCGGGCCGACCCAGCCGCCGCTCGCGGTAGAAAGTGTAGACCCCGGTCGCCACCACGATGCCCGCGCCCAGCAGGGTCAGCGCGCGCGGCCACTCGCCGAACACCACGAAACCCAGAACCAGCGCCGCCAGCAGGCTGAAATAACGGAAGGGCGCGACCACGGCGATCTCTCCCACGCGCATCGCCATGACGCTGCACATGTAGCCCGCAATCACCGTCGTCGTGGCGCCGGCCAGCTGCAACGTCGCCTTGCCCGAAATCTCCGCCCAATCGCCCGCCAGGGCGCCCGCGCCGCCGAATGCGGTCACCGCGATGGCGGCTGCGAGCGCGACGGTGAAGGACGGCACCGCCGCGGACAGCCGCCGTGTCGCCAGATCGCGCGCGGTGACGCAGGCCACCGAAATCAGCGCGTAGATCGAGAAGACGTTGAAGCCCTCGGCCCCTGGGCGCACGATCAGCAGCACGCCGACGAAGCCCACGAGAATCGCCGACAGCCGCCGCCATCCTACTGCCTCGCCGAAGAAGACCGCGCCCGCCAGCGTCACCGTCAGCGGCAACGCCTGCAGGATCGCCGAGACATTGGCGATGGGCATGTTGAACAAGGCGGTCAGAAAGAAAAACGCCGCCGCCACCTCGCTGGCGGTGCGGATGCCGATCAGCTTCCAGTCGCGGCGCGGCAGCCGCAGTCGCAGCCCCCCGAGATGGCGGGCCAGCAGGAACAGCAGAATGCTGGTGGCGAGGCCGCGCAGGAACAGCGCCTGAGACAGCGGCAATTCGTCGGCCAGAGACTTCATGAAAGCGTCGTTGACGGTAAAGGCCAGCATGCTGCCCATCATCAACAGCGCGCCGCGGATATTGTCGGAGAACCGGTCCATCACGGATCCGTATCAACCTGCCGAAACCGGCGCCACGGCAAATCACGCCGGGCGTGGCGCGTTGGATCGGCATTCACGGCGACCGCCGGCCCGTGCCGGAGGTCCTGCTTGTGAAACGCGCTCGCCGTCGGACGCGCAAAAAAACCCCCGCCGAAGCGGGGGTTTGCTCTGCACCTGGAAGCGGGCCGCCGCTATTCGCGGCTTTCCGGCGTGTCGACCAGGCCGCTTTCGAAGACGTCGTCGGCATCCATGAAATCGTCGACCGGGGCGGCCAGCGCCGCGGCGGCTTCGGCCTCGGCGCGTGCCGCCTCGATCACCTTCATGTCGCGTTCGGCAGCGATGCGGCGCACCTTCTGGCTGGCCCCGCCGGTGCCGGCCGGGATCAGACGGCCGACGATGACGTTCTCCTTCAGGCCGACAAGCTTGTCGCGCTTGCCCTGGACGGAGGCCTCGGTCAGCACCCGCGTCGTCTCCTGGAACGAGGCCGCCGAGATGAAGCTGCGGGTCTGCAGCGATGCCTTGGTGATGCCCAGGAGGATCGGCTCGCCGGTCGCCGGACGGCCGCCCTTGGCGATCGCCTTGTCGTTGGCCTCGTCGAACTCTGCCTTGTCGACATGCTCGCCCTTCAGCAGCGTGGTCTGTCCGCTGTCCTGGATTTCCCACTTCTGCAGCATCTGGCGCACGATGACCTCGATGTGCTTGTCGTTGATCTTAACGCCCTGCAGGCGGTAGACGTCCTGCACCTCGTCGATCATGTAATCCGCCAGAGCCTCGACCCCCATGATCGACAGGATGTCGTGCGGCGCCGGGTTGCCGTCCATGATGTAGTCGCCCTTCTGCACGAAGTCGCCTTCCTGCACGGGGATGTGCTTGCCCTTGGGCACCATGTATTCGACCGGCTCCATCGACTCGTCGCTGGGCTCGATGGCGATCCGGCGCTTGTTCTTGTAGTCGCGCCCGAACCGCACATAGCCGTCGATCTCGGCGATGATCGCGTGGTCCTTGGGACGCCGCGCCTCGAACAGTTCGGCCACGCGGGGCAGACCCCCGGTGATGTCCTTGGTCTTGGCGCCCTCGCGCGGGATCCGCGCCACGACGTCGCCAGCCTTGACCTCGGCCCCGTCCTCGACCGACAGGATCGCGTCGACCGACATCTGGTAGGTGACCGGGTTGCCCGCGTCGTTGCGGACCGGCTCGCCATCCTTGTCGACCAGCAGGACCTCGGGCTTCAGCTCGTTGCCCTTGGGCGCGGCGCGCCAGTCGGACACGATGCGCTGGGTCATGCCGGTGGCCTCGTCGGTATCCTCGCGGACCGACAGGCCCGAGACCAGATCGACGAAGCGCGCCTGACCCGACTTTTCGGCGATAATCGGCAGGGTGTAGGGATCCCACTCGAACAGCTTGTCGCCGCGCTTGACCTTGGCGCCGTCCTTCAGGAACACCTTGGTGCCGTAGCCCAGCTTGTGGCTGGCCCGCTCGACGCCGTTCTCGTCGATGATCGCGAGCGACATGTTGCGGCCCATCACGATCATCTCGCCGCTGGCGTTCTCCAGAAGGTTCGCATTGCGGTACTCGATCTTGCCCGGCTGGCTGGCCTCGAGGAACGATTGCTGCGCGCCCTGGGCGATGCCGCCGATATGGAAGGTCCGCATCGTCAGCTGGGTGCCGGGCTCGCCAATCGACTGCGCCGCGATGATGCCCACCGCCTCGCCCTGGTTGACCAGGGTGCCGCGGGCGAGATCCCGGCCGTAGCACATGGCGCAGACGCCTTCCTCGGCTTCGCAGGTCAGCGGCGAGCGGATGCG
>JAHELH010000006.1:0-9371 GCA_024644285.1 Paracoccaceae bacterium
CGGCGCGGCCAGATCGCCGCCGAAGACACCGGGCACGGCCGTCCCATCGGGGCGGCCAAGCCAGACGCCGATCACGTGACGGCCGTCATAGCCGATCGCCCAAGCGTCCCGGTGGCCGTAGGACGTGCCCGTCTTATAGGCGAGTCCCGTGCGAGGCGAACCAGCCGGCGGCGCAATGTCCGAAAGGATATCGCCGACCTGCCAGGCGGCCTCGGCCGAGAGAATCCGGCGGCCGACCTGGTTCGATGCCTCGCTTGCATCGTAACGTAACGGCACGGCACTGCCGGCATTCGCCAACCCGGCGTAAAGCTGAACAAGCCCCTCCAGCGAAACGCCGACGCCGCCCAAGGCCACGGCCAGCCCCGGCTGACCGCCGGGCAAGTCCACGCGCACCCCGGCGCGCCGCAGATGCGCAAGCAACCGGCTGGGTGTGATGGCCTCGGTCAGCGTGATCACGGGTATGTTCAAGGATTGCCGAAGCGCATCCCTTACGCGCAATGTTCCGCGGAACGCGCCGTCGAAGTTCTGCGGAATGTAGGCACCAAAGGCGGTGGGGCGATCCTCGATCAGCGTTTCGGGATGCGCCAGCCCCTGGTCGAACGCGATCCCGTAAACCAGCGGTTTCAGTGTCGAGCCTGGCGACCGCACGGCAACCGTCATGTCCACGAAGCCGCCGCGGTTGTCGGCGCGGTATGCGGCCGAGCCGACCGAGGCAAGGATCTCTCCGGTTCGGTGATCGGCAACCAAGACGGCGATCGACAGGCGCTGCCCGGCCTCTGAAGCCGCCCTCCGCGACAGCGCTTCCAGCCGTTCCTGCAGTTCCAAATCGAGTGTCAGATTGAAAACCGAGACACCGGGCGCCGTGGACAGAGCCCGGTCCGTCAGATGCGGCGCGCGGGCCGGCATTGGGCGGCGCTGGGCTGGAACAGGGTCTTTGTTGGCCCCTTCTAGCGTCTCTTCGTCTATGATGCCGGCGGTCAGCATTCGGTTCAGAACCCGCGACCGGGCGGACGTGGCACGTGCATGGGCACGGTCAGGGCGGCGCGTTTCAGGCGACTGCGGCAAGGCGACGAGCAACGCCGCTTCGGCCGGGGTCAGGCGAGACGGCTCCTTGCCGAAATAGGCGCGTGTCGCCGAGCGCAGGCCTTCGAGATTTCCGCCGAACGGCGCGCGGTTAACGTAAAGCGACAGGATCTCGTGCTTGCTCAGCCGCCGCTCCAGTGCCAGCGCCAGCCTGATCTGCCGCAGCTTGCCATGCCACCGCCCGGTCGGCCCGTCCTCCAGCAGACGCGCGACCTGCATGGTCAGGGTCGACCCGCCAGAAACGATGTGCCCGCTCCAGAGCGCCTGGCCGGCGGCGCGGGCCATCGCGATCAAGTCGACGCCGGAATGCCGGAAAAAGCGTTTGTCCTCGTAAGCGATGAGCATGCCGAGATAGCCGGGATCGACAGCGTCGAGGCTGGTCGCCATCCGCCAGCGCCCGTCCGACACGGTGTAAGCCCGCAGCAGCGAGCCGTGACGGTCCAGCATCTCGACGGAGCTGTCCAGGGCCAGAGGCGGGATTTCGGTTGCATCGATCCAGTCGTCGAACGCGTCCCGCCCGAGCGCCACAACGTAGAGCGCCGCGGCAATCAGAATAAAACGATAGCGTCTCATTCCGTGACGATCACCCGCCCCGAATCGCTTTGGGCGCGGTATTGCGGGCGATACATGTCCTCGACGCTGGCGGCGGGGTGGTGATAGTTTCCGGGGCTGATCGCACGGACAATGTAGCCAAGCCGGAAAGCCTCGTCCGACCGCCAGTCGACGGCGGCGAGAAAGCGGTCCTGCCGGAACTCGGTGTGACGGGCGTCGCTGTTCAACTCCAGCCAGTCCAAGGCCCCGATGTCGCCCCCGCGGATCAGGTTCGGGTTGTCGATCTCGAGACCGGCGGGAAGCGGATCGTTGACCATCAGACGGGCAGCGGACTTGCTGAAAGGCTTGACCGTCAAGACCGCGACCAGGCGCGTTCCGGCTTGCACAGTGTCGATTTCGACCGGGTCACCCTGCATCGAGAAGTAGCTGCGCTCGATGGCGTAGCCATTGCCGCCGGCGGGTACGGGCACCTCTGGCACACCGAAGCTGGTCAAAGTGATTGTCGTGCTTCTGTCACCCTCATTTCGGATGGCGATGCTGCCGAAGGCGGTATCGTCCTCGACCATCTGCACGACCGGGCCGTCGGCCGCAGCCCCGTTGATGGTTAGATTGCCGCTGGCGCCCTCCAGCAGGATCGCATGCGCGGCGAGTAGCGACCAGACCTGCTCTTGCGTTGAAAGAAGGGCCTTGTCGCCCAATGGCGCGATATTGCCGAGAAGCGCGTCGCGGTCCACGGCGGTGCTGCCGGCCTCGACCGCCAGGGTCAGGACGGCGGCGCTGTCGCGCAGGTGCGTGCCATAGTCGCTGCGCCAGACGCGCCGCTCTACTTCGGGCAGCCCGGCGATTTGCCGCGCGGCGCGGGCGAACATCCGGTCGGCCCGCGTCGGGTCTCCATACGCCGCCAGCGCCGCGCCCACCTGGGCCGTGGCAAGCGGCGTGCCGAAGTCGTCGCCCTTCACGTCGGCGTAATACCGCAGATCGCCGATGGACGCCGCACCCTCCCTGGCGAGGACATAGAGCGAATAGGCGATCGACTCGCCGCCATCGTCGAAATCGGCCGCGTAGTTTACGCGATTGCGTAGATTGTCCATGGCGTTTCGGAAGGCGATGTCGGGCACCTCGTAGCCGCGTGCCCGCGCGCGAGACAGAAAATCCGACACGTAGGCGTCGAGCCAAAAGTCACCGGATTCGGCGCGCCACAATCCGAAGGCGCCGTTGGGGGCCTGATTGGTCAGGACTCGTTCGATCGCCTGGTTGATTCGCATTGCCAGCGTATCGCGCTCTGCAAGACCCATCGCGCGCGCGACTTCGTCCAAGTAAAGAAGCGGCAGCGCACGGCTTGTGGTCTGCTCGGTGCAGCCATAGGGGTACCTGTCCAACGCTTCCAGCAAGCCGGGCGCGTCCAGCCGGGCAATCGGCCCGGCGGCAAGGGTCGCCGAGGCGGTCCCGCTTATGTATCCGGCAAAGACGTTGCTGTCGAAGGTGAAGGTATCGCCGCGGGCCAGCTCGAACCGGCTGGTCCGCGCGGTAACGGGGTCGTTGACCTGAACCGGCAGGGACAGCGTTTTGGTCAGCACTTCGCCTGCCGGTGTGCTGAGCGTGACGTCGATGGTGTGCACACCTGTCGATAACGCGGTCACAGGGATCGAGAGAACCTCGCTGCCCTGCTCGATCAGCATTAGTCCCGACGGAATTGCGGTACGGTCCAGCGCCAGATTTTCTGCGGTGACATCCAGACCCATTCGGCCAGCCGGGCCCGAGGCATGGACGAGCTCCAGCAGGAGCCGTGATTGGTCGCCCGGCGACAAGAAACGCGGCAGGCTTGCGGTCACGACGACCGGGTCGCGGACCAGGACGTCCGCCGTGGCCTCACCCACACCGGTAGCCGACCAAACCACGGCCATCAGCCGGACGGTGCCGTTGAAGGAAGGCAGGGTGAATTCGGCGCGCGCATATCCGTCTGCGCCGACTTCGACGGGCCCGGTGAAATAGGCCACGAGCTCTTCGGTCGGGGGTGGGCCCTGCAGCCCGGCATCCGCAGTGGCGTCGCCGCCCGATCGGACCCGGCCCATTGTTCCGTTCATTCCATCGATCAGGCGTCCATAAACGTCGCGCATGCCCACCCCAAGCTTGCGCTGGCCGAAATAATGCTCTGACGGATCGGGACTTTCGAAACCTGTGAGGTTGAGGATGCCAACATCGACCGCGGCGATCGTCGCATAAGCGGTTTCGCCGGCGGCGATCCCGTCGACCTTCAGAGCAACGGGCAATGGGCCGCGGGGATCGACCTCGGTTTCCGTCTCGAATTCGGCCGAAAGCTGGTGCATCCCGGGATCGACCGCGGCGTAGCTTAGGCCCAGCGCGCGGGCGGGGTTGCGCCCGGCATCGACGTCCATCGGCCGGATCACGGTGGCCGCGACATAGGCGCCGGCGCCCCAGGCGTCGGTCACCGGCAGCTCGACCATGTTTTCGCCCTCGGCCACCTCGACCGCTTTCATGTCGATCAGGCGGTTGGACACAACGGTTACCAGCGCCTTGCCGGCGTAACGCGGGACGATCCGCACCCGCGCCGTGTCGCCCGGCTTGTAGCTTTCCGCGTCAAGCGAAAGCTCGAGGATATCGGGCGTCGCCGCCGCGTCGCCGCCGCCGTACCAGCCGGCATAGAAATCGTGCGAGGCAGCGACATAGTCGCCGCCGGTGTGCTCGACCTTGATTTCGTAGTGGCCCCATTCGACCGGCGCGGTCACGGTGACCGGGTCCTGCCCAAGCACCACTTCGCCGTCGGCGACCCGCGTTCTTGTCGTAACGGGCTCCCAATCCCAATTACCGGAATACTGGTACCACTGGTAGCGGGTTTCGACGCGGTTAACGATCCAGCGGACCGGCATCGTGGTCTTCTGTTGCTGGTTATCCAGTGCGACTAGGCTGAACGATGCCTCGGAGTTCTCGCTCAAGACGTCCTCGAAGTTCGGCTTGATGCCGATGACCGGCCCGACCGGCGCGATGGCTCTGGTGGTCTTGCGCTCCACCGGCCGGCCAGAGCCTTCCGAGACACGAACGGCGATGACCGCTTCCATCGGGCGATAGTGATCCTGGGGCGTTTCGAGGCTCAGATCGATGACCGCCCGACCAGTGGGATCGGTGCGATACGGTTCTTCGAAATACCAGACAGTTGTGCCGGGATCGGAATCGTGGCGGCCGAACCTGTAGCCGGGGAAGGCATCCAGCGTCCGGGTGGTGCGCACGAAAGCCTCGCCCTCGACGGGAAGGTCGGCGGCCGGGGCTCCGAAAAGATATTTCACCTCGACAGTCAGCCGGGGCGCATCTTCGACGCGCAGCATCCCCGCCGGCAGGGTCAGGTCGAAATCGATGCGTTCCGGCAGGAAATCCTCGACCAGCACCTTCGTGCTGGCGAGCGGCGGTGCGTCGGGATCGGCGTGGACGTCCAGTCGCCAGCTGCCGCGGGGCACCGTTCCCGAGGTGAGGAAGCCGAAGACATGCCCTCCGGCCACCCCATCTTGCGACGTCTGACGCGCATATTCGACACCGTCAGGACGGGTCAGGACGGCCACGACCGGCAGGCCCTGGATCGCCTCGGCCTCGCCATTCCGGGTCAGCACGGTTGCATGGATAGTCTCGCCAGCGCGGTACGCGCCGCGATCGGTGGTCAGGAAAGTGTCGATGGGTCCGGCCGGTCCGCGGCCCTCGACACCACGGTCGGAGAGGTCAAACTCCGGCTCGGTCAATGACAGGAAGGTCAGGTCGTCACCTGATCGGGCCAACACCATCGCCGGGGATGCGCCGCCATTGCCGAGCAGCAGCCCCGGTTCGAACGCAGCATAGCCATCGGCATCGGTGACCGCCGTTCCCAGGATCGCGTTGGATCGGGACAGCAGGGTCACCTCGATGTCCGGAGCGACACCCGCGTCGCCCAGGGTGCGCGCGAATACGTGCAACCCGTCGGTGCCGCTCATCGTCGCGATCCCGAGATTGCTGACCACGAACCATTGCGTGGCCGACGGGGTCTCATACGGGTCGGAATCAGGGACGCTGGCTTTCAGCGCATAGATACCCGGCGTCAGATCTCCCACGACGTCCTGCATGGGAAGGCGGGTCGTGACGTCCTTGTTCAGCTCCCGCCCCACTTCGCCGGTGCCGGTCCAGATGGTTTCGGCAAGGTCATCGCCAAACTGGTCTTCCTGCCAGACCGAAAGCGGCCGGCCGAAATAACCTTCCTGGATCGTGCGCAGAATCGACCTGTCGCTGATGCGGCGCAGGGTCAGGTCAACCTCGTCCAGGTTGACGGTCTCGATCGGTATCGCGACGTCGCCGGTCGCGGGTAGCACATAGGAGCGCCCCGGAAATCGCACGGCGGGAGACCGGTCCCGCACGTAGAGATCGAGCGTGACGTTCTTTGCCAGTTCCTCGCCGGAGGCTGCGGGCAGGCCCTCGCGAAACGTCACGCGGTAGCGTTCCCCGTGAACGACGCCCTCGACGCAAAGCTGTCTCTGATCCGGCTCGACCGTCAGGTCGGCTTGGGGCACCTGAACGAACGGGGCGTAGTCGACGCCGGCCTGCACCAGGTCTTCGGAGAACTGAACGCAGATGCGCGGGCGCACGCTATCGTTGTCGACCGTATGTTCGACGACGCGGAAGCCGAATTGCGCGATGGCCTTGTCCAGCGCCTCGTCCGTATCCTGGCGCGGCTGGATGCTCTGCGACAGCCGCAATGCGGGAATCATATCGCGACCGCGCCCATTTTCCCTGAGCGCATCGGCAAGAACGGTCAGGGCGCTGGCCTGAATCGGGGCGGAGTCGGCCCGCAGGTAGGCGTTGATCGCGGCGTGCAATGCCCGCGTGCGATAGGTGTTCCGGTCCCGGCGGTTGTTCGTCTGGATGGCAAGCGCCAGACGGGCGTATTCCAGCCAGAGATCGGCAGCGTCGGTCAGGACCGTCGCCGCCCCGGTAAAGCGGTAGCCACGCACCAGGTCGCCTTCGACACGCGCATCGACGGCGGCCTGCAGAAGATCGTCTGCGGTCAAGTCGCTGGAAATGTGCTTGTTGGAAAGATCAAGCGCCTGCTCCCGGGCGGCGACAAGGTCGCCATCGCGCAGAAACGCCAACTCGACGGCGCGGATCCCAGCCAATTGGAGGACGGATGGCGGCGTCTCGATCACGACACCGGAAAGGGCGCCCTCGTAGGTGACCGGTTCACTGGGTGACGCCTTGGGGAAGCAGGAACCGGACCGGGCGTTGAACGTGAACGCACCACAGCGCGGATTGGTGAGGCAGACCAACTGGCAGGCTTCGAGACTGGTGTCGAAGATCGATTGCAGGTCGCCCCCGGGAAAGTCGACGTCGCGCGCAAGGCTGAGCCGCCGCTCCGGCACGGGGCTGTCGGCCAGGACACTCACTGCAATCAGGCTGAAAGCGGCAAAGGCGATAATACCGAAACGCATGTCGGACTCCTGCGGAAATGACCGCCGCATGCTCGCACGGGCGGGCGGAGGCTGGCAAGTTTTCCACCCCGCTTAACACTCTGTTCAGTTACCTGCGCGAAGATCCGCGACGTGATGTCGGAATTGACGCCAACGAAACGCGAATAAACGGGGATGCATCCCACCGACCTCTTGGCCAAGGAAAGGCGGGCCCGCATGGCCGCCGAACATCTGCTTGCGCTCAAGCAGGCGGAGCTTTGCGATGCCAATCGCAAGTTGTCCCTGCACGCCCGCAACCTTTCGGACGAAATTGTCGAAAAGCGTGAGGAAACGCGGGCGCTGAAACGGCAGAACTCGGACACGATCATCGAGCTCGAGCATGCAAATCATGCGGTTCTGATCGCCGAGCGCCGGCTATGGGATTCGGTCGAAACCATTCAGGACGGTTTCGCCGTTTTCGACTCCGAGGATGTGATGATCGCCGCGAACAGCGCCTACCTGCAGCCCTTTGACGGTTTGATCAGCGTCGGGCCCGGCATTGGATACGCTGAAATGCTGCAAATCGCCGTTGCGGAGGGGATGATTGATATCGGCGACGAATGTCCGTCCGAATGGATCGAGAGAATGCTTAGGCGTTGGCGCGGCGATCCCATCGAGACGCGTACCATCAAACTCTGGAATGGCCAGTACATCAAACTGATCGACCGGCGTTCGCGTGACGGCGATACGGTATCCATGGCGCTGAATATCACCGACACGATCCGCGCCGAGGCCAAGCTGCGGGCGGCCCGGCATCGGGCCGAGGCGGCGAATCGCGCCAAGTCCGCTTTTCTCGCCAACATGAGCCACGAGATTCGCACGCCAATGAACGGCGTCGTGGGTATGGCGGAACTGCTGGCCGAGACCGAACTGACCGATGAACAGCGGATGTTCATCGAAACGATCAGGACCTCTGCCGAGGCGCTGTTGGCGATGATCAACGACGTGCTGGATTATTCCAAGATCGAGGCAGACCGGTTGTCGCTGCAATGCGCGCCCTTCGATCTGGAGCGCACGATTCACGATGTCGTACTGTTGCTTCAGCCTTCCGCGATGAATCACGACCTGATCATCGCCGTGGATTACGACATGTTTCTGCCAACGACCTATCTCGGCGATGGCGGGCGGGTGCGACAGGTGCTGACCAACCTGATCGGGAACGCCGTAAAGTTCACCAAGAAGGGCCACGTCCTTGTACGCGTGGTCGGAGTCCCCGAGGGCGAGAGCGGCAAGCAGAAGCTTCACGTCACCGTCGAGGATACCGGCATCGGCATTCCCGCCGACATGATCCGGCACATCTTTGGCGAATTCAATCAGGTCGAGGATGAGCGGAATCGCAGCTTTGACGGCACCGGCCTTGGTCTTGCGATCACGGGCAAGCTGGTTTCGCTGATGGGCGGCGATATCTGGGTCGACAGCGAAGTCGATCGGGGATCGGCTTTCGGGTTTCATCTGACTCTGGATGCCGTCGAGCCGCAAGAAACCGGACAACACAAGGCGCCATCCTGGATCAACCGCGTGATCGTCGCCGACAGTCACAAGGTGAATCGCGAGATACTCGACAAGCAAATGCAAGCGATTGGTCTTCAGGTGGCGGCCTGCCGCAATCTGCGGGAGGTGCTGGAACTACAGCCGGCCAAGGGCGACGTCGTTCTGGCCGACTACAAGCTAGATGACGGGTCGGTGGCGGACTTGGCCGTCCGGCTGCGGTCCGACGGGTTTGTCGGGCCGATTATCATGTTCTCCCCCAGCTCTCATGCGACGACGCAACAGGGTGGTATCACCCGGGTTCTGCGGCGCCCTGTCCGCCGAGACGATTTGCTTGCGGCGCTTTGCCAATTGCAGGGCGAGGATGCCGGTACGCCGCCCTCGGACGGCGCGTCCGAAGACCAACCGCTTCGCCGGATGCGTGTCCTTGCGGCAGAAGACAACAAGACCAACAGGCTTGTCTTCGGCAAACTCGTGAAGGCCCTGGATATCGATCTGACCTTCGCCACGAATGGCCAAGAGGCCATCGACGCGTTCCGGGCGGAAAGGCCGGACCTGATTTTCATGGATATCTCGATGCCGGAAGTGGATGGAAAGGAGGCCACGCGCGAAATCCGGAAGATCGAATCCGAACGGGGACTGATCCGCACGCCAGTCGTCGCGCTGACAGCACACGCCCTGGCGGGCGACGAGGCCGAGATCCTGGCGGCGGGGCTGGACCACTACATGACCAAGCCGTTGCGCAAGGACGAAATTCTCGCACGTATCGCG
>JAHELH010000006.1:9471-24424 GCA_024644285.1 Paracoccaceae bacterium
TCCGAGACAAGCGCCTTGGCGGCAGGCCTGCCTGCGCTGGCCTGCTTGACGGTATCGCGGCGCAACTCGATGCTGGCCTCGCCGCGCAGGATCGGGCGGGCGATTTCGGTCATCCGAAGCGCGCCGTGCCGGTTTGGGTCGGGGCGGACAAGGTCGTGCCCCATCATCTGGCGAAAGATCGCCTGCCATTCGCTGCGGCTGAATTCCCGGCCGACGCCGAAAGTGGGCAGCTGGTCGTGCCGCCTTGCGTTCACCTTGTCGGTCGAGTTGCCCGTCAGAATATCGATCAGATGCCCGGCACCGAAGTTTTCGCCGCTGCGCAGTATCGCCGACAGAGCCTTACGCACGGCTTGCGTGCCGTCGATGATCTCAGGCGGGCTGGCACACAGATCGCAATTCCCGCATGGATCGGCCGTTTCGCCGAAATACCCAAGCAGCACCTGACGGCGGCAGCGCCGCGCCTCTGCCAGGCCCAGCAAGGTGTTGAGCCGCGCGTGGTCTGCCGCGCGACGTTCCGGCGGCGCCATACCCTCGTCAATTTGCGAGCGTCGCAGGCGGATATCGTCAGCCCCATAAAGGGTCAGCGTGTCGGCCGGCGCGCCATCGCGACCGGCGCGGCCGATCTCCTGATAATAGGCCTCTATGCTTTTGGGCAGATCGGCATGGGCGACCCAGCGGATATCCGGCTTGTCGACGCCCATGCCGAAGGCGACGGTTGCGACCACGATCAGACCGTCCTCGCGCTGAAACCGGCACTCGACCGTCCGCCGGTCACCGGCATCCATGCCGCCATGATAGGCGCAGGCGTTGTGACCCGCCTCGCGCAGGGCCTGCGCCAGGGTCTCGGTCTTTGCACGGGTACCGCAATAGACGATGCCGGGCTGGTCCCGGCGCGCCGCGGCAAAGACCAGCAACTGCTTGCGCGGGCCGTCCTTGGCGGCGAAGGCGAGGTGGATATTCGGCCGGTCGAAGCCGTGCAGGAAAATCCGTGGCGCCTGTCCGTCGAACAGCCGCTCGATGATCTCGGCGCGTGTATCCTGATCTGCGGTGGCGGTAAAGGCGGCCAGAGGGACCTGCAGCGCGCGCCGCAACTCGCCGATGCGCAAATAGTCGGGCCGGAAATCGTGTCCCCACTGACTGACACAATGGGCCTCGTCCACCGCGATCAGCCCGACGCCGATGCGCCGCAGAAGCGGCAAGGTGCCTGCAGAGGCCAGGCGTTCCGGCGCCATGTAGAGCAGCCGCAGGCGACCGGTCTCGAGCGCCTCGAACACCGCGTCCGTTTCCTCATCCGTATTGCCTGATGTCAGTGCCCCGGCCTCGACCCCGGCCTCGCGAAGCGCCCGCACCTGATCGCGCATCAAGGCGATCAGCGGCGAAATGACGACCGTGACACCGTCGCGGCACAGCGCGGGCAGCTGGAAACACAGCGACTTGCCGCCGCCGGTCGGCATGATCGCCAGCACGTTTTCGCCCTGCGTGACCGACGCAACGATGTCTTCCTGTCCGGGCCGGAAGGAGTCGAATCCGAATACGCTTTGCAACAGCGTGTGGGCGCGATGCATGACGTCCTGTCGATGGTTGTCGAGCTGCTCTTTTCAGCTGAACAATCGCAGATGAAGAATCGGTGAACAAGCCCCGGGTCGACCGGTGACTGCGAGGCGTCGAATTCAGGCCGCTTAGTAGAACACCGCCGCGTTGTTGATCAGGATGATGCGCAGCGCGTACACGCCGATCAGGGCCACCAGCGGCGCCAGGTCCAAGCCGCCCATCGGTGGCAGAAAGCGCCGGATCGGCGCATAAAGTGGCTCGAGCAGGCCATTCAGACCATGCCAAAGCTGCGCAACGATCGGCTGACGCAGGTTCAAGACCTGGAAGCTGATCAGCCACGACATGATGATGTGCGCGATCATGATGAACCACACCACGTCGAGCAGCAGCATCAGGATTTGAAACAACGAGGTCATCGGTGCGGCACTCCGGTCTTCTGCGACGCCCGTCACCTAAGCCGACGGCTGGCCAAGGACAATACCGCAACGTCACGGATTGACCTGCCGCATCCGACGGCAAGGATGACGTCAAACACGGAGTTCGAAATGTATCCCTTCGTCCGGATGGCCTATCAGCTGGCCATCACAAGCAAACTGCCACCCTTGCCGCTGACCGGGACCCATGTGTCGCGCCACCGCTGCTGGCCCTGGGACATCGACATGTGGATGGAACTCAACAATGGCCGCACCCTGACGTTGCTTGATCTCGGACGCATTCCATTGGCGCGCCGGACCGGTCTGATCTCTGCCTTGCACCGCAATCGCTGGGGCCTGACCATGGCGGGCGTGTCGGTGCGCTGGCGCCAGCGCATTCGTGTCTTCGAAGTCGTCGAAACACACAGCCGCTGCGTTGGGTGGGACGACAGGTTCATCTACATTGAGCAATCCATGTGGAAGCTGGACGGCACCTGCGCCAACCACGCGCTATACCGTTCGGCGGTCACCTCTCGCCACGGCATAGTTCCGACCGAAAAGGTGATGCGCGCGCTGAAACTGGACGCGTCCAGCCCGGCACTGCCGGCCTGGGTGCGGGCTTGGATCGACGCGGATGCCATACGCAACTGGCCGCCAGAGCGGGCTGTCGCCTGACCGGCTAGCCGGTTGCGCGCGGCGTGCTTTGGCTGTCATATCCCCGCGGGTGGTGTTGGGGAGCCAGAACCATGGCCGTGATCTCGGCACGCAAGCGGATCTGGGGCTGGATGATGTTCGACTGGGCCAGCCAGCCATACAACACGCTGCTTCTGACGTTCATCTTTGGTCCCTACTTCGCCGAAATCGTCATTGCCCGGCAAATGAGCGAGGGCATCCCGTTGGAAATCGCGCGGGCCCAAGCACAGGCCTGGTGGGGTTATGGCCTGACGACGGCTGGCGTCCTGATTGCCCTGCTGGCGCCGGCTCTCGGGGCGATCGCCGACAGCACCGGGCGCCGCATGCCGTGGATCTGGGTGTTTTCTCTGGCCTACGTCACCGGGGCTTTCGGGTTGTGGTATTCCGACCCCGGCGGGTTCAGCATCGTTTCGATCCTGTTCTTCTTCGGCCTCGGGCTGATCGGCATGGAATTCGCGACAATTTTCACGAACGCCATGCTGCCGGATTTGGGAGCGTACGACGAGATCGGCGCGATCTCGGGTTCCGGCTGGGCCTGGGGCTATGTCGGCGGCGTCCTCGCGCTGGCCCTGATGCTGCTGTTCTTCGCCGAGAACGCGCAAGGCGTCACATTTGTGGGGATCGACCCGGTGTTGGGCCTCGATCCGTCATCGCGCGAAGGCACCCGGTCGGTCGGCCCGTTCACGGCCCTATGGTATGTCTTGTTCATGATCCCCTTCTTCCTTTGGGTGAAGGAACCGCGCGCCGATATCCGCCCCGGCCTGCCCATTGCGCAAGGTCTCGCGGGGTTGTGGCGCACTTTGCGTTCGCTGCCAAAAAACGTCTCTATGTCGGCCTACCTCGGTTCGTCGATGTTCTACCGGGATGCGCTGAACGGCATGTACACGTTCGGCGGCATCTACGCGCTGGGCATGCTGGGCTGGACCGTGGTCGATATCGGCATCTTCGGCATCATGGCGGCGATCACCGGGGCGCTTTTCGCCTGGATAGGCGGCAAGGCGGACCGGAGGTTCGGTCCGAAACCGGTCATCCTGACTTGCATCCTCGTGCTGATTGCCGTCGCAATGGTCATCATAACCGTCACCCAGACTTCTGTCCTGGGGCTCGACGTTTCGCCCGGCTCTGCTTTGCCCGACATCACGTTCTACATCTGCGGCGGGCTGATCGGCGCGGCGGGCGGTGCGCTGCAATCGGCCAGCCGCACGATGATGGTGCGCCAGGCCAACCGCGAGCGGATGACCGAGTCCTTCGGTCTTTACGCGCTTGCCGGCAAAGCCACGACATTTCTCGCGCCGATGGCCATCGCCATCACCACCGACCTGACAGGCAGTCAGAGACTTGGAATCACACCGCTGATTGTGCTTTTTACTCTCGGTCTGATCCTGCTAGTCTGGGTCAAACCAGATGGAGAGAACGCCCCCCAATGCTCCGTTCCAGCGCAGCCATAGCCCTCAGCCTCGTCCTTGCAGCCTGCGGCACAGAACGAGACACACCAGCCGCAACCGAGAGTACGGCGCCAGTGCAATCTGCCTCGGTGACCTTCGCAACGGCGAATTTCGACCCCAACGCGCTGGCGAAGCGGATATTCGGCGGGATCAAAGCCGGCTCCGCTCAGGCCCCGGCAGCATTTGGCGGCTATGCCAAGGGATGCCTGGCCGGCGCCGAGCAATTGCCAGAGACCGGGCCAACCTGGCAAGCGATGCGGCTTTCGCGCAACCGCAACTGGGCACATCCCGAAACCATTGCCTTCGTCAAGCGGCTCTCGCGCTTTGCCGCAACCCAGCCAGGCTGGAACGGCCTGTATATCGGTGACATGAGTCAGCCGCGCGGCGGTCCGATGCTTTCGGGGCACAGCTCGCATCAGATTGGCCTCGACGCCGACATCTGGATGCTGCCCGCGTCGAACCTGAACCTCAGCGTCAGCGAACGCGAGAATATCAGTTCGATCTCGCTGCGCCGCGCGAAGGGCGCCTATACGAATGACAACTGGACCCAGGCGCATTTCAACATCCTCAAGGCGGCCGCCAGCGATCCCGCGGTTGCCCGGATCTTCGTGTTCCCCGGCGCCAAGGTGCGGATGTGCAAAGAGGCCACCGGCGACCGGTCCTGGCTACGCAAGATCAGGCCCTGGTACGGGCATCACTACCATTTTCACGTCCGGCTTTCCTGCCCGAAGGGCCTCAGCGGCTGCGCGGACCAGTCTCCGCCGCCCGCCGGCGACGGTTGTGCCGACGCGCAGCAATGGGTGAACAACATCCTCAATCCGCCGCCGCCAGACCCCAACGCGCCGAAGCCAAAACCACGCCGCGAATACGTGCTGGCCGATCTGCCCAGGCAATGCGCGCAAGTCTTGTCCTCGCGCTGATCGCGGCCATTGCTGTTTCCGCGGAAACAGCTGGCGCGGACAGTGCTGCGCGGGCCGAATATCTGGGAAGCTATGACTGGTCGCTTTCGGGCCCGAAATTCGGCGGGTTTTCCGGCCTGGAAGTCTCGGACGACGGCCTGCGGTTCACCGCGATCAGCGACCGGGGCGCAATTGTCGAGGGAAGTTTCTTTCGCCACGACGACAAGATCGTTGGTGTCCGCGCGGGCCCGATCCACGCGCTGAAGAACACCGAAGGCCGGCGCGTCGGTTCGCCCGAAAGCGACGCCGAAGGACTGGCAATCCGTGCCGATGGCCGGATTTTTATCTCGTTCGAGGGCATGCATCGGGTCTGGACATACCGCGATTCGCTCTCAGAGGCCGCGTGGCTGCCGCGGCCGCCCGCCTTTGCGAAGATGCAAATGAATTCGTCCCTCGAGGCTCTGGCCATCGGGCCGGACGGTGCGCTTTACACCCTGCCCGAGCGCTCTGGGCGCCTGACCCGCCCGTTCCCGGTCTATCGCTACCTTGGCGGCGCGTGGACACAGCCCTTCACTATTCCCAGGCGCGGTGAATACCTGCCCGTCGGTGCCGATTTCGGACCGGATGGGCGGCTGTATTTGCTGGAACGCGGTTTCAGCGGGATATTCGGCTTTCAGACGCGGGTTCGGTCCTTTCAGGTGCGCGCGGATCGCGTGAGCGACGAACGGGTCGAATTGGAAACGTCATTGGGCACGCACGACAATCTGGAGGGCATCGCAGTCTGGCGCGATGCGCGCGGCGATATCCGGCTCACGATGGTGTCCGACGACAATTTCCGCGCGTTCCAGACCACCGAGTTCGTCGAATACCGTCTGAACCGCTGACTTGCAGCCTTGGCCGGTCTCGGCTACGGGACGCTGTCGCTTCGCGCGGCCAAGTCTCCGCAACCTTGCAAAAAACGGAATTCACCAATGGCACGTTTTCTTCCCGGCGTCCTTGCGATGGCCATTGTCGTTGTGGCCTCGAACATCCTGGTCCAATTCCTTTTTGGCAACTGGCTGACCTGGGGCGCCTTCACCTACCCTTTCGCGTTCCTGGTGACGGACATCATGAACCGCCTTTACGGACCGGCGCTTGCGCGGCGGGTGGTTTTTGCCGGCTTCCTGGTCGGGGTGTTGTGCTCTCTTGTCGGCACGCAGATATACGGCGAGTTCGGGCCACTGGTGACGTGGCGCATCGCCCTCGGATCCGGAACGGCCTTCCTAACGGCGCAGCTTCTCGACGTCGCGATCTTTGACCGCCTGCGGTTTGGCAAGTGGTGGCGGGCGCCTCTGACTTCCACTTTCGTAGGTTCGACGGTCGACACCATTCTCTTCTTCTCGATCGCCTTCGCTGGCTTCCTCACCTTTCTGGAACCCGGAAACGACGTCACCTGGGCAAACGAACCCCTGCCGCTTCTTGGAATGGGGCCGACCGTGCCGTTTTGGGTGTCGCTCGCGGTGGCCGACTGGATGGTAAAGCTGGCGCTGTCGGTTGTGGCGCTTTTGCCATTCCGACTCATTGTCCGGAAATTGACCGCACGTGTTGCGTAAAAAGATTTGACAGACACAAAATCTGTGGCAGGCTTCGATCAACTGCAACAACTGAAAGGAGGTGATCCAGTGTCGAGAGTGATATTGGAGAAAGGTGTCGGAACAGTCGGAGGGCGCATCGCCTGAGGGCAGTCCCAAAGGCGGAACACTTCCGATTGGGCTCCAGGCTCTAACTGGCCCATCTCCGAAAACACTTGAAGGGCCGTCCGCATCGGGCGGCCCTTTTTGCTTCGTCCATGGACGCGCTAGACTTCGAAACCTCTGAAGCCCTTTGGCGGGACACATGATGCAGATTACAGACCGCATTGCCATCGAGGACTGGGAGCTGACGGAGCAGTTCGTGCGCGCCTCTGGACCCGGGGGGCAAAACGTCAACAAGGTCGCCACCGCGGTCGAGCTGCGGTTCGAGGCGGCGCGGTCGCCGAACCTTCCCGACCCGGTGAAATCACGCCTGCGGCGGCTGGCGGGGCGGCGATGGACCAAGGACGGCGCCTTGGTGCTGCAGGTGGATGAAACGCGCAGCCAGTCCCGCAACCGCGAGATCGCGCGCCAGCGGTTGGCCGAACTGATCCGCGCCGCGGCCGAAAGGCCCAAACGGCGCATTCCGACACGCCCGACACTGGGCTCGAAGAAGCGGCGGCTCAGCGCCAAGAAGGCCCGCGGCACCGTCAAGGCGCTGCGGGGTCGTGTCGAGGGTGAGGACTAGCCCGAGCGGGTCACGGACGCGGCGCTTTCCGTCGGTTCATCCGGCAACCGGGTGGCGCGGGAGCGGTTCGAGACTGAGTGAGCGATCCAGACCAGCAGCGCGGCGACGATCACCCCCGACAGCCCGGCGATGAAATCGACTGCCGAAGCATTGCGGCCCGGGATCACCATCTGCGCGTATTCGATCAGGTTGGCGCTGGCGATCAGGGCCATGACGACGCTGGCAAGTTCCATCAGGTCGATCAGCACGATGGTCAGCGCGGCGAACACCAGCCCGTACAAAAGCGGCACGGTATCGGCGGAATAGTGCAACTGCTCGGCAAAGACCTGAAGCGCCACAAGGGCAATGATGCCGAGGAAGATGACCGGGTAGAGCGCGAAGCCAATGACCAGCGAGCGACCGAATGTCTTGATATTCTTCATCCTGTGAACCCGTCCCTGGATGTCCGACTCGGTGCCGTGAGCGGCAGTCCCGCGGACCTTGTCGCAAGACTGTGCTGATTCTGTGGCGAAACTGGCGAATTCCCGGGGAAAACGGAAAAAAGCGCCGGCCCAATCCTATTCCCAATCCATCGGGAAGCCCGGCAAGCTGAAACGCGGCATAGGCCGAGGCGTTCATCGTGATCGGCAGCGTTCCCTCGGCGATATGATCGCTGCGCAAAAGATAGCCAGCGAACACGATCGCCGGGTAGACGCGAAAGCGGCGATCCAGAGGCGAGGCGGGCGGACCGGGGCCCTGGACCACGGTCAGACCAAAACCTCCTGAACCACCTGAACGCCGACGCCGAACACGCGCTTGTACCGCTCGATCTCGTCCCTCGGGCCCATTGCCTTTGCCGGGTTGTCCGAAAGCTTGACGGTCGGCCGGCCGTTCGCCGCAACCGCCTTGCAGACCAGCGAAAACGGCGCAAGCCGATCGCCTGGGACAAGTCCGCGGAAATCGTTGGTCAGAAGCGTCCCCCAGCCGAACGACACCCGGACCCGGCCTGCGAACTGTGCGTGCAGTTCGGCAATCTTGTCCACGTCGAGACCATCGGAGAAGATGACCAGCTTTTCCCGCGGGTCCTCGCCGCGATCCCGCCACCAGCGAATGGCGGTTTCGGCGCCCGTCGCGGGATCTCCGGAATCGATCCGGATTCCTGTCCAGCCGGCAAGCCAGTCGGGGGCGTTCCGAAGAAAACCCTCGGTGCCATAGGTATCGGGCAGGATGATCCGCAGATTGCCGTCGTGCTCTTCGTGCCAGTCCGCGAGTACCTCGTAGGGCGCCTGCGCAAGGTCCGCGTCAGTGTCGGTCAGCGCGGCGTAGACCATCGGCAGTTCGTGCGCATTGGTGCCGATCGCCTCGACCTCGCGCCGCATGGCGATCAGGCAGTTCGACGTGCCGACGAACTTCTCGCCCAGCCCTTCCAGCATCGCCTGCACGCACCAGTCCTGCCAAAGAAAACTGTGCCGCCTTCGGGTTCCGAAATCGGCAATGCGCAGCTTCTCCAGATCGCGCAGCCGCTCGACCTTCTCCCAAAGCTTCGTCATCGCGCGGGCGTACAGCACCTGCAATTCAAAACGTCCCATGCCATCCAGTACTGCCCGCGACCGCAACTCCATCAGCACGGCGAGCGCGGGGATTTCCCACATCATCACCTCGGGCCACTTGCCCTCGAACTTCAGTTCGTACTGATCGCCGACGCGTTCCAGGTGATAGGGCGGCAGGCGCAACCGCTCGAACCACTCCATGAATTCGGCCGTGAACATCTGCCGCTTGCCATAGAAGGTGTTGCCGCGCAGCCAGGTTGATTCACCTCTGCTCAGCGATAGGGTGCGAATGTGGTCGAGCTGCTCGCGCAGCTCCCCTTCGTCAACCAGTTCCGCCAGCGGCACGTGCCTTGACCGGTTGATCAACGAAAAGGTGACGGTGGTGCCAGGGCGGTTGCGAAAGACCGACTGGCACATCAGCAGCTTGTAGAAATCGGTGTCGATCAGCGACCGGACGATCGGGTCGATCTTCCACTTGTGGTTATAGACGCGGGTGGCGATGTCGACCATTGGCGCGCTCCGTTCCGGGCAACCCGGTTAGAGCAAGCGAATTGCACGTTGTCCAGTTTGGCCCTGAAAAGCAAAAAAAAGACCCCCGTTCGATACGGGGGTCAGTTCGGGACCGTCGGGGGGAGGAACGGTTCGGGTGGATCTGGTCAGCGAACGCTTTCCGCGTTCTGGAGATCGGAAGTTCCCATCTGGATCTGGAACTGAACTTCGCCAGAGGTGGAGCGGCCATTTCCGCGCAGCCTCAGCCCGGTCACGCCCGAATTCGAACTGGACTTGCCGCTGTGCAGCTTGTCACAGGCGTCCATGCCGTTCTTGGCGCAGGATTGCGGGTGGCTGGTCTTGTTGCAGGCGTCGATGACGTGATTGTAGCACGCCGGCAAAGAGGCGCCGGCATTGCCGGCAAAAGCCGCGGGAACCGTGACGGCGATGATCGCGGCGGCGGCCGCCGCAACGACAATCAGGGCAAGCTTGCTGGCGGTCTGGGCTTCGGGGGTCATGGTAGTCTCTCCTGTTGGCTTCATCGGGTGCGGTTTCGGCCGCGTATCGATGATGTGTCGGAGAGATGGCCCGACCGGTTCAAAAGAAAATTCGGCGCAGGATATGCTCTAATTCGTCTTGATGACGTGACGGAAAGTTCAGCAGCCGGGCACTTTCGCCAATCCCCAGCCGAAAGCCGGGTCGCGGCCGGAATCGCCAAGATCGACACTGGCCTGCCGCAGACGATCGCGCAGGGTGTCCGGGTCGGTCACTCCGTTACCCACCAGCCGCGCGGCCAGCGCCGTCAGGATCGGCGCCGCATAGGACGTGCCCGAGGCGTAGCCTCCGCCTTCGCTGTTGGCCACGTACAGATCAACTCCGGGCGCCGCGAAGTCGACGTGATCTCCGGTATTGGCAGATCGGTAACGCCGCATTGCGGCATCCACCGCCGTCACGCCGATAACCGTCTCTGCGCCGGCAGGAAACACGGCGCCGTCCACACCCTGGTTTCCTGCCGCGGCAATTAGAACCACCTGCTTTTCCGCGACCGTGCGCAGCAATTCCTCCAGCGCCCGGTTCGCCGGCCCGGCAAAGGACAGGTTGATCAGCCGCACGTCCTGCCCGACGAGCCAGTCCAATGCCGCGGCGATGCGCTCGACATCCGTGGCGCCCCCGGCACCTTCGGCCCCAAAGGCGGCAGCGGCGAAAAGCGTTGCGCCCGGCGCAAATCCCGCCAGCGCGCCGGTCTCATCCTGGCCGACCATCAGCGCCGCGACGGCGGTCCCATGATCGCGGCGTGCGGCGGCGAATCTGTTTTGCAGCACCGAGTGGGTGATAATGCCCGTCTCTTTCAGTACCGGGTGGGTGTTTTCAATCGCGCCGTCAATCTGGCCGATGCGCAGTCGGTCCGGCAGCGTGCACGCCCCAGAATCCGGCGTTGCGACCATTTCCGCCGCGTACAATCGTGGCGTCCCGGAAGCGAACCGGTAGATCGCGTGCGTGTCTGCCTCGGTCCCGGGGGCGGCTGTGTCCAGAAGCTCGCGGATCTGCTGCAGCGTCAGCCCGTTGGCATCGAAGACCAGCGATCGGCGGTCGATATTGGGATAGTTGCTCTGCCGCAGGAACGCCGCACCCGCCCCGGTGAGCGCCAAGACAGCGGCGGCGGATTCGTCCTGCGGCCCCACTGCGATGAACTCGAAATCGCCGTCTGGCAACAGGCGCACGTCGCCGCGGATGAGCGGTGTGCGGACGCTGTGGGTCAGGTCGATGGGCGTACCCAGAACGGCATGCCCGGGAAGCGGCTTCGGCACCCGCCTGGGCGGCTTGGGCCTGGTCCGGCGGGTCGGCACCGGCTTTTGCGGCACGATGATCACGCGGCGCGGCGGCGGCTGTTTCTTCACGCGGCGCGGTGGCCAATTGTCCCCGGTCTGGTTCGAATCCCTGTCATTGCCGTCATATCCGCTGTTTCCCCTACCGTTGCCGCCCTGTGTCTGTGCATCGGCCGGGAGGGCCAGCATCAAGGCGAAGACGAAAATGATCAGGCAGGGCATGCGCATCGGTCAATCGGGGGTTTCGGCGGTTTCCAGTGTTTCGACAAGGTCGGACGCTTCGAGTTCCGCGCGGGCCTCTTCACGGGTGACCCCCTCTAGCGGGGCAAGCGCATAGAGGCCCAGCGCGGACGGTCCACTGACGATCTCGACCCCGGCCTCCAGCAGCAGTGAGCGCAACTCGGCCTCGGTCACGTCGTCGCGGAAGGCGGCGGTGAAGGCAGGCGGAGTGTCGCCGGCAAGCTGGTATCCGCCGGGACCTGAATCGGTGAATTGCCAGACCGTCTGACCGACCACCAGCGCCAGCAGGATCGCGGCTGCGATCTGCCAGATCAGCGGGCGGCGGTTCGCATTGGCGGCTTGTGTCTCGGCATCGACATCGCGCATCAGGCGGGCAAGGCCCATCTCGCCGGGGCTGTAGCTTTCCTCGGCCTGAATCGTCGCGCGGACCGCCTTCAGCGCCTCCAGTTCGGCGGCCAATTCGGGATCGTGCGTGACAGCGTCCTGTACTTCGGCGCGTTCGGTGCCCTCGAGGGTACCGTTGGCCAGGAACGGCAGCAGGGCGGAAATCTCGTCGCGCGTCATGCCACTGCCCCCCTCTGCACACGGCCCGACAAGCAGCGCATCAGCAGCTTCTTGGCATGGTAGATGCGGGTCTTGACCGTGCCCTCGGGCACCCCGACAACCTTGGCGATTTCGGCGTAGGCCATATCCTGAAAGAACGCGAGCGTGATGGCGCTGCGGTGGTCTTCGCCCAGCGTTTCGATGCAATAGCGGACATGCTCCGCTTCTTGGCCGGCCGTCAGGCATGTTTCCGCATCGGGTGTGTCGTCTGCGGTTTCGGGGATGTCGTCGGTTACCGAGACGCGCCCGCGCTTGCGGTGCACGTCGATGGACTTGCGATAGGCGATGCCCATGATCCAGGTCTGCACTTTCGATCTTCCTTCGAATTTGCTGGCCGAGCGCCAGACTTCGATGAACACGTCATGCAGTACGTCGGCGGACTCGAAGGGATCGTTCAATTTTGACTGTATGAATCTGAAAACCGCCTTTTCCAGCGCACGATACAGCTGGGCCAGCGCCTGTTTGTCGCCTTGCCCGATCCTTTTCATCAATTCCGCGTGCGGGTCCGATGCCATTGCCTAAACTGTCGATTTTACCAAACAATGACGGCAGGCTAGCGCATCCGTCGGTTTCAGGCCAGCGATACGCCTGCTTCCCGCATTCCGTCCCGCGCCGCGACCAGCGACCCATCGAAATCGATCGCGCGGCACAGATCCTGGCGAACCGTGACCGAGTATCCAAGATTGGCGGCATCGACCGCAGAGTAATTGACACAGAAATCCGTCGCCAGGCCGACAAGCGTGAGCGTGTCGATGCCGCGGGTCTGAAGATAGCCGTGCAGGCCAGTCGGCGTGGCGTGGTCGTTTTCGAAGAACGCCGAATAGCTGTCGATGGCCTTGCGAAATCCCTTGCGGATGATCAGGTCGGCGCGGTCCGTAACAAGGTCTGGATGGAAGGCGGCGCCGTCGCTGCCCTGCACGCAATGGTCCGGCCAAAGCACCTGAGGACCATAGGGCGCCTCGATCAGGTCCAGCGGCTTCTTTCCCGGATGCTGGGACGCAAACGAACTGTGGCCGGCCGGGTGCCAGTCCTGGGTCAGAATCACGGCGGCATGATCCTGCATCAGCGCATTGATGCCGGGCACGATGGCATCGCCGTCCTCGACCGCCAAGGCGCCGCCGGGGCAGAAATCGTTCTGCACATCGATTACGAGCAGGGCGTGGTTGGCGGGCGGCATCGCAGTCTCCGTCTTTCGCATAGGGGTAAGGATCGTCCTTGTCGCCGTCAACGCCGGGCTTGATCGGCACACCGGCCCCGCAGTAGATGCCCGCCATGTATACCGTCGCCGCCTTCTACCGGTTTGCCCCCATTCAGGAGCCCGCCGCCATCAAGCCGCCGCTGGCGCGCTTGTGCCGCGATGTGGGCGTCAGGGGCTCGATACTGATCGCGCCAGAAGGCATCAACGGAACGATTGCCGGGCCGCGCGCGGCGATCGACGCGGTGGTGACCCATCTTGGCACCGTGCCGGGCCTCGAGGCGCTGGACTGGAAGGAAAGCATCGCGGCCGAGATTCCCTTTCGCCGCATAAAGGTGCGGATAAAGCGCGAGATCGTGACGATGGGCGTGCCCAAGGTCGATCCGCGGGCGGGAACCGGTCACTACGTCGCGCCCTCAGACTGGAATGACCTGATCGCCGCGCCCGATGTCGTATTGATCGATACGCGAAACGCCTACGAGGTGGCCATCGGGACCTTCGAGGGCGCCGTCGATCCCGGCACCGAGACCTTCGGCGCGTTCCCGGATTGGTGGGCCATCAACAAGGCGCAGTTCGCCGGCAAGCGAGTCGCGATGTTCTGCACCGGCGGCATCCGTTGCGAAAAGGCGACCAGCTATCTGATCCGCGACGGGGTGGACGCGGTCTACCACTTGCAGGGCGGCATCCTGAAATATCTCGAAGAGGTTCCCGAGGCAGACAGCCGTTGGCGGGGGGAATGCTATGTCTTCGACGGGCGCGTCAGCGTCGGCCACGGACTTGCGCAAGGCAGCCATGTCATGTGCCATGCGTGCGGCCGCCCAGTCTCGGAAGCCGATTGCCGCGGTCCGGACTTCGAGAAAGGCGTCCAGTGCCCGGCCTGCAAGGACGAATACTCCGCGGCGGACCGTGTCCGGTTTCGCGAGCGGCAATACCAGCTTTTGCTTTCGAAAGCCCGCGCCCGGCCCTGACTCGCGCCGCCGGCGGTCAACCTTCCGGCTGGTCAAGCGCGAGTCCGCAATCATGCTGCGCTGCGGTGCCGTCAGGCGAAACGATTTGGCGAAAATCGGCGTTCAGCCGTAAGAATCAGTCTAAGTCACTGATCAAACTTGTTGATTTAGATTACTTCTGCGGCCGGAATCGCAGCTATTCCAATCCGTTATCCGATAACGCTCCGCGTGTCATCGTATGGCAGCGGCCCGTTATTGCCTGTCTTTCCGCAGCGGCGCCAAGGTTGCTCATCGGCTGATCGAACAAGGATCGGCTGGCGCAAAGCAAGACCCTGACACACCAACCTGGAGCAAGAACCCATGACCATCACCTTCAAGAAAATCGCCTACTCCGCCCTGATCGCCTCGACCATGATGGGCGCACCGGCCGTCGCCGGCTCGAACACCGTCATCCTGGACCAGTATGGCTGGGGCAACTCTGCGGCCGGCGGCCAGTCCGGCGCGTTCAACCGCCTGCGCATCTATCAGGACGGCTGGGGCAACAGCACCATCAGCACGCAGGATGGCGCCCGCAACCGCACCGGCGTCGCCCAGTCCGGGCACCACAACAGCGTCGACACGCATCAGAACGGCCGCCGCAATGTTACCGGCGTCGCCCAGGTCGGCGGTCACAATGACGCGACGACCACGCAGACCGGTAACCGCAACGCCGTCGGCGTGATCCAGATCGGCAACGGCAATTCCGCCTCCACCAACCAGTCGGGCAATGGCAACGTCGCCGTTATCCTTCAGGACTGATTGCCATGTCCACCGGGTGCCGGACGG
>JAHELH010000149.1 GCA_024644285.1 Paracoccaceae bacterium
AGCCACAGCGCACCGGCGACGGCCATCACCAGGTAGTCCAGTGTCATCACGAACAGCGCCGTCAGCAGCACCGGCCGCCGGCCCAGCCAGTCCGAGAGCGATCCGACGACGGGGCCGAAGAGGAACTGCATCACCGCGTAGACGGTGGCCATGACGCCACCCCACAGAGCGGCCTGCGCCAGGTCGCCGCCGGTCACCTCGCGGATCAGGTCGGGCATCACCGGCATGATCAGCCCGATGCCCATCGAATCGATGGCCACGGTGATCAGGATGAACAGAAGCGGCAGGTTGCGGGTCAAGCTGGCCTCGGTGCGGGCGATTGCAGCGAAAAGACGCGAAATCCCTGGCAAGCGCCAGCCGCTTGTTCGGCGGCAGGGCCCGGCATCCGGTGGTACGAGTCTTTGCCGCAAGAGTTCCGATTTGCTAGAATCGCGGCATGTCGAAAGAAGCGAGACTTGCGACGGAAGACATGCGTGCACGCGTATTCGGCGGCGCCCGCTTGTGTCTCGACAGCCTGAGCAAGGCGGAACTGGAGGCTGTCCAGCCCCTGCTTCTGGCCGGTGAAGCCGAGATTATCAACGAGGCCTGCCGACCCTACGTCATCCGCAAGCTGCCTGGCTGACCGCGCCGACCTGGACGCGCCGGGGCTGGCCCGACGCAGCGCGGCGCCTCACAGTCGCTGGGACAACCGGTCCAGCATGTCGAGGCAGGCCTGCAGCTGGTCGAGGGCGAGGTACTCGTCGGCCTTGTGCGCCTGCTCGATCGAGCCCGGGCCGCAGACGATGCAATCCATCCCCAGCGACTGGAACAGCCCGGCCTCGGTGCCGAACGGTACTGTGTGGGCGGCGTTGGCGCCGGTCAGGTCGGCCACCAGGTCGCGGGCGGCGTTCATCTCCATCGGCTCCAGCCCGGCGATCTCGCCCACCACTTTGGTCAGGATATCCGCCTCCGGATCGACGGCGCGCATCGCGGGCAGCAGGATGTCGCGTGCATAGCCGGCCAGGTCGGCCTTGACGTAGTCCGCGTCAGCCGGGACGACCGGGCGCATCTCCCAGTCAAGCTGCGCCCGACTCGCGATGACGTTATGCGCCACCCCGCCCTGCAGCGCGCCCACATTGATCGTGGTATGCGGCGGGTCGAACCGGCTGCCCTCGGGGGCGCGGGTCTTCAGCAGCTCGCGCAGCGCCAGCAGCCGGGCGATGTAGCGGGCGGCGTATTCCACCGCGTTCACGCCGCGGTCTGGGGCCGAGCCGTGGCCCTCGCGCCCGCGGAACTCGGTGGTGTATTCATAGCAGCCCTTGTGGCCCTCGATGACGCGCATTTCCGTGGGCTCGCCGATGATCGCCATGGCGGGGCGCAGGTCCCTGTCGCGCAGGGCGGCGACCAGGTGTCCCGCGCCGATGCATCCCGTCTCCTCGTCATGGGTGAAGGCGAAATGCAGCGGCCGGCCGCCGATGCGCTCGGCGAAGACCGGCGCCATTGTCAGGCAGGCGGCCAGGAACCCCTTCATGTCGCAGGTGCCGCGGCCATAGAGGCGGCCGTCGCGCTCCACCATGTCGAAGGGGTCGTGGGTCCAGTCCTGGTCGGTCACCGGCACCACGTCGGTATGGCCCGACAGCACGATGCCGCCATCCGCCTCGGGCCCCAGCGTGGCCCAGAGATTGGCCTTCTCGCCGCTTTCGTCGCGCATCACCTCGACCCGCGCCCCAGCGCTTTCCAGCCGGTTGGCGAGGTAGAAGATCAGTTCCAGGTTGCTGTCGGTCGAGACCGTGGGCGCGCCGACCAGCTTGGTGAGCGTGGCGAGGGTGGATTCGAGCATGTTGCGGCCTCCGGCCATCGACCGCGGCCCGGCCGCCGCGGCCTTGTCCTAGCTAGCAGGCAAGCCGGCCTCGATCCAGCGCTCGATCAGCTCGATCTGCTCGTCCGGCAGCGGGCGGCTGAGAAACGGCATCCGCGGCACGCTCTCGCCGCGCAGGCGGCGGATCAATTCGCTGCCGGCCGCGTCCCCGGGCACCAGTACGACGCCGCGCTCGCCACCCGCCAGCGCCGCCGCGTGGCTGTCGAGCCGCAGGCCGCGCGCCGCGTCGCGGCCGGCATGGCACCTCACGCAATGCTTGGCGAAGATCGCGCTGACGGCGTCCCAACCGGGAGCGGGCGCGTCGGCGCCGGCCGGGGGCGCGCCGGCTGCGATCAGCAACGCAAGGCAAAGGCCGAAATGCTTGGGCGGCACCCTGTTCTCCCCGCGGCGGAAAGCCTGAGCGAGCCTAGATCAGGTCGCCAGGATTGGGCAACGACGTTTCCGGGTTTTGTCGCCGCGCCCGTCGCAAACGCCGCTTCAATTATGAGAACTGCGTGGTAGACTCCTCCGATGCAGAGAATTTCCTCTGCAATTCAAGGTAGATGGAGGTGCTTGCAATGAAGATGATTACAACCGCCGGTCTAGCGGCGGCGCTTATCCCCGCGGCGGTGTATGCCGCGGATGTCGATCTCGACGAGTTGCGTGCGGCGGTGGACAAGTACAAGGATGTCAATGTGGCGCTTGCCGACGGCTACATCACGCCCGACAACCACTGCGTCTCGGCCGAGGGCGAAGGCCTGCCGGCCGATCTTGGGGCCATGGGCATCCACTACATCCACCCCGCACTGCTGGAGATCACCGCGACCGATCCGCGGGTCGACGGCAACGCCACGCATACCGACTGGATGAAGCCCTCGGTGCTGATCTACGAGCCGCAGGCGGACGGGTCGATGGAACTGGTGGCGGTGGAGAACCTGGTCTTCGAGGCGGCCTGGGAAGCCGCGGGCAAGGACGAGGAGCTGGTGCTGAACGGCCGGGCCTGGGACCACATGGCCGACGATCCGGCTACACCGGGCGACGAGGCGCACGGCTTCGCGCCGCATTACGACCAGCATGTCTGGCTGTACCGAGAGAACCCGATGGGGAATCTGATGCCGTTCAACCCGGCGGTGACCTGCGAACACCACCATCAATAAGCCCGCGCGGCGCGCGGCCCTGCGTCGCGCGCCACCCCGGGTTCATCCCTTCACCACAAGCTTGCGCGGCAGGTTGCAGAACGGCTGCGCCGGGCCGTCCTCGGCGATCAGGATCGGCTCGGTGATCTCGAGCCCCCAGTCGTCCATCCAGATGCCCGGCATGAAGTGAAAGCACATGCCGGGACGCAGCACCGTCTCGTCCTCGTCGCGCAGCGAGATGGTGCGCTCGCCCCAGTCGGGCGGATAGCTGAGCCCGATGGAATAGCCGCAGCGCGCGCCGCGGTCGATGCCGGCGCGCTCCATCGCCGCGCCTAGCGCGCGGGCGATATCGCCGGCGGTGTTGCCGGGCCGCGCCGCGTCGATGCCGGCTTCCAGCCCCTCGACCAGCGCCGTCTCGGCACGCAGGATCGCGTCGTGCGGCTGGCCCAGGAACACCGTGCGCGAGACCGGCACGTGATAGCGGCGGTAGCAGCCGGCGAGCTCGAAAAACGTGGCTTCGCCTCTCTTCATCGGCGCGCCGTTCCAGGTCAGGTGCGAGGCCGCGGCATCGGCGCCCGAGGGCATCAGCGGCACGATCGCCGGGTAGTCGCCCCAATCCTCGTCCACGCCGACGATGCCGGCCGAGACGATCCCCGCCGCCAGCTCGTTCTTGCGCAGGCCCGGGCGCGCGGTTTCCAGCGCATAGGTCTGGATCTTCTCGGAAATCCGCGCCGCCTTGCGCATGAAGGCCAGCTCTTCGTCCGACTTCACCGCGCGCTGCCAGTTCACCAGGGCGGTGGCGTCGGAAACCGTCGCCTCGGGCAGCGCCGCAACGAGTTCCTGATGCGCCTTGGCCGAGTAGTAGTAGTTCTCCATCTCGACGCCGATGCGGGCCTTGGACAGGCCGAGATCGGACAGCACGCCGGCCAGGTGCTGCATCGGGTGGCGGGTGGTCGATTGCACGAACTGGTCGGGATAGCCGACGATGTCGGTGCGATCGGTAGCGACGGTGCGCAGGGCGCCCTGCGCGTCCATCCGCCGGCCCCACCAGACCGGCTTGCCGTTTTTCGGCAGGATCACCGCCTGGTGCACGTAGAACGACCAGCCGTCATAACCCGTCAGCCAGGCCTGGTTCGACGGGTCGGTGGCGATCATCACGTCAAGCCCGGCGCGATCCATCGCGGCGCGGGTCAGATGCAGGCGGCGGTCGTATTCGGCGGCGGAGAAGGGCGGTATCGCGTCGGCCATGGCCGCAGCCTAGCGCAGCGGGGCCGGGGCTGGATAGCCGGAATCCAGGCCGGCGGCGTCCTGCCGGTCGCAGTGGACCCCGGCGCCGCCGCCGTGCTAGGTGTGCCGCACCACTGCAACGAACTCCGCGAGACAGACATGACCCTGCCGGCCACCTTTCGGACCGCCCTTCTGGCGGCTGCCGCGCTGGCGCTGACGGCGTGCCAGCCCGGGGCGCTGCCGGGGGCGGGCGTCGTCAACCGCGCTGGGTTCAAGGCGAACTACCTCGTGGCGCGCGCCGCGCTGGAGAAGGGCCAGTACGGCCGGGCGTCGCGGCAATATGCCGGCCTGTTGCCCAAGGCCGGGCCTTTGGCGCCGCGGATCCGGCTGGAATACGCACATTCCCTGCTGCGCGAGGGCAAGTTCGAGAAGGCCAGCGAAGAGGCCCGCGTGGTGGCCTCGCAGCTCGACGGGCGCGGGCGCTCGGCGGCGCTGGCGGTGCAGGCCACCGCCGACCAGGAGATCGGCCGCGCCGCGATCAACCGATCGGAAATGACCGCCGAGGCGGTCCAGCGGCTGGTCGCCGCCCGCGACGCCTTCGACGAGGTGCTGACGAAGCATCCCGACCTCGACCCCCTGGGCGGGCTGAAGCTGCGCCGCAAGACGCTGGACGTCGAATTGTCGACGATCCGCTAGGCGGGCGCCGGGCAGGGTCCGACGATGCTTCTCTGGCCCTGGCAATTGCTGCTGATCCTTGTCGCGCCCGCGATGGGTTCCTTTCTGGGCATGCTGGTCGAGCGTCTGCCGCGGGGCCGGTCGGTGCTGGAGCGGTCGACTTGCGCGGATTGCGGCGCGCCGCTGCGGCCGGCCGATCTGGTGCCGCTCTTGTCGGTCCTGGCCCTGCGGGGACGCTGCCGGGCCTGCGGCGCGGCGATCCCCGGTCACCTGGTGCGAATCGAGATCGCGGCGCTGGCCGTCGGGCTGCTGGTTGCGTTCACGACCGAAAGCGTCGCCGACATGTTCGTGCTGGCGGGGTATCTGTGGTGCCTTGTCGCGCTGTTCTACAGCGATCTGCTGTATTTCCGCCTGCCCGACGCGCTGACCGCGGCGCTGCTGGTGCTGGGGCTGGCGCTGGCCGCGCTCGATCCGGGGCGCGGCTGGCTGGAGGGCCTTCTGACCGCCGCCGGCGCGGGCGCGGCGTTCCTGGCGTTGCGGATCGGCTATCGCACCCTGCGCGGGCGCGAGGGGCTGGGTCTGGGCGACGTCAAGCTGGCGGCGGGGATCGGCGCCGGGCTGGGCTGGGCGCTCTTCCCGGTGGCGACGCTGCTGGCGGCGCTTCTGGGCCTGTCGGCGGCGTCTTTCGAGGCCGCCCGCGAAGGCGGCCTTCCGCGCGCCGCGACGCGGCTTCCCCTAGGCACATATTTGTGTGCGGCAACGGCTTTGATATGGTTTTGGAAGCAGTTAGACCTTGCCCTGCCGGGGCAATTTTGATCCGCTCGGCGCGGGCCGCCCGGGCAGGACATTTTCATCGAGGACCGAAAAAGATGACCAATCGCATTTTCATTGAACCGCTTCGCGCGATGGCGCTGGCGTTGCTTCTGGCCGCGCTGCCCGCCGCGGGAATGGCGCAGGACGCCGACAGCGAGACCCCGATGACCATGGAGGAAATCGAGGCGGCCTATCACGCCGGCGATTTCGAGGCCGCGCGCGAGGGCCTGTTGCCCTTCGCGGAATCCGGGGATGTCACGGCGCAATACCGGCTGGGCCACATGATGGCCAATTCCAGCGGCGGGCCGTTCGACCGCGAAGGCGCCATCGTGTGGCTGGAAAAGGCCGCGGCGCAGGGGCACAAGGAGGCGCCGGTCCTGCTGGCGCGCACCTACCTCTCGGGCCGGCCCGAGGCGCCGGAATTCGACCGCGCCGCCGAGCTTTTCACCGCCGCCGCCGCAGAGGGTGACGCCGAGGCCAAGTTCTACCTGGCGCAGTTGAAGCGGCGGGGCGTTGGCGCCGCGCG
>JAHELH010000150.1 GCA_024644285.1 Paracoccaceae bacterium
GACAACGTGTCGTTCCAGGTCGAGCTGATCGCGCCGATCGCGATGGAAGAGCAGCTGCGCTTTGCCATCCGCGAGGGCGGCCGCACCGTCGGCGCCGGCGTGGTGTCGAAGATTATCGAGTGATGGCGGGCGGTGCGTGCAAGCACGCACCCTACGCCCACCGGTAGGGTGCGTGATCTCACGCACCGACACGAGGAACAAGGGTTCGACGAGGGGCGGCGGTGGTCGTCGTTCCTCCTCTCAACTGCAAAGACCCGTCGAAGGGGACGAGACACATGGCCATCCAAAGCCAAAACATCCGGATCAGGCTGAAAGCCTTCGATTACCGCGTGCTGGACGCCAGCACTGCCGAGATCGTCAGCACCGCCAAGCGGACCGGCGCCACCGTGCGCGGACCGATCCCGCTGCCCAACAAGATCGAGAAGTTCACCGTCCTGCGTGGTCCGCACATCGACAAGAAGTCGCGCGACCAGTGGGAGATCCGCACGCACAAGCGGCTTCTCGACATCGTCGATCCGACGCCGCAGACCGTGGACGCGCTGATGAAGCTCGACCTCGCCGCCGGCGTCGACGTCGAGATCAAGGTTTAAGGGAGGGCACCAGCCATGTTGCGCTCTGGAGTGATCGCAAGGAAGGTCGGCATGACCCGGCTTTTCCTGGAAGACGGCAAGCAAGTGCCCGTCACCGTCCTGCAGCTTGACGGTTTGCAGGTCGTGGCGCAGCGCACCGCCGAAAAAGACGGCTATTCGGCTGTTCAGCTGGGTGCCGGCTCGGCCAGGGCTAAGCGCGTCAGCGCCCCCATGCGCGGCCATTTCGCCGCCGCCAAGGTCGAGCCCAAGCGCAAGATCGCGGAGTTCCGCGTGGCGCCGGAGAACCTGATCGACGTGGGCGAGGAAATCACCGCGAACCACTATTTCGAGGGCCAGTTCGTCGACGTCTCGGGCACCTCGATCGGCAAGGGTTTCGCCGGCGCGATGAAGCGGCACAACTTCGCCGGTCTGCGCGCCAGCCACGGCGTGTCGATTTCGCACCGCTCGCACGGCTCGACCGGTCAGTGCCAGGACCCCGGCAAGGTATTCAAGGGCAAGAAGATGGCCGGCCATATGGGTGCTGCCCGCGTGACCACGCAGAACCTGCAGGTCGTGCGCACCGACGCAGACCGTGGGTTGATCATGGTCAAAGGCGCGGTTCCCGGCTCCAAGGGTGGCTGGGTCACGATCAAGGACGCGGCGAAGAAGCCGGTTCCGGAGAACGTCATCTACCCGGCAGCGCTGAAATCCGCCGCCGCCGAGGCCGAGAAGATGGCGCAAGCCGCCGCCGACGAAGCCGCCGCCGCCGAGGCCGCGGAAGCCGAGCGCATCGCCGCCGAGCAGGCTGCGCAGCAGGCCGCCGCGCTTGAGGCCTCGAAGGCCGCCGACGCAGCCGAGGACGGCGCCGAAGGCGACGCCGCGCCCGAGAAGAAGGAAGGCGAGGAATGAAACTCGACGTGATCAAACTGGACGGCAAGAAGGCCGGTTCGGTCGATCTGGGCGAAGACATCTTCGGCCTCGATCCCCGCGCCGACATTCTGCACCGCGTCGTCCGCTGGCAGCGCAACAAGGCGCAGCAGGGCACGCACAAGGTCAAGACCCGGTCGGAAACGTCCTACTCGACCAAGAAGATCTATCGCCAGAAAGGTACCGGCGGCGCACGCCACGGTGACCGCAACGCGCCGATCTTCCGCAAGGGAGGCATCTACAAGGGTCCGACCCCGCGCAGCCATGCCCATGATTTGCCGAAGAAATTCCGCAAGCTGGGTCTTTGCCACGCGTTGTCGGCCAAGGTGAAAGAGGGCAACCTCGTGGTGCTTGATGCGGCGACTGCCGAGGGCAAGACCGGCGCGCTGGCCAAACAGATCCGCGATCTGGGCTGGAAGCGCGCGCTGGTCATCGACGGAACGGAAGTCAACGATGGCTTCGCCCGCGCCGCGGCCAATATCGACGGGCTCGACGTGCTGCCCTCGATGGGCGCCAACGTCTACGACATCCTCAAGCGCGACACCCTGGTGATCACCAAGGCCGGTCTCGAAGCACTGGAGGCTCGACTGAAATGAGCGCAGAAGCCAAGCATTACGACGTGATCCGCAAGCCGCTGATCACCGAGAAGGCGACGATGGCGTCAGAGCATGGCGGCGTCGTGTTCGAGGTCGCGATGTCGGCCAACAAGCCGCAGATCAAAGAGGCGGTCGAAGAGCTGTTCGGCGTCAAGGTGAAAGCGGTGAACACCACGATCACAAAGGGCAAGGTCAAACGCTTCCGCGGCCAGCCAGGCAAGCGTCGCGACGTCAAGAAGGCCTATGTGACGCTCGAAGAGGGCAACACGATCGACGTGACTACCGGCCTCTGATGGCCCGCCCCGGGCTTGACCCGGGGCCGATCGAATGAAAGAAGACCGGCTTTCCCGGACAATACCGGGGCAGCAAAGTAAAATCTGGTCCCCGGAGCATGTCCGGGGCAAAAGCAAACGGAAGAGAGCAAGCATGGCACTCAAGTCGTACAAACCTACGACGCCTGGCCAGCGCGGGCTGGTGCTGATCGACCGTTCGGAGCTTTGGAAAGGCCGCCCGGTCAAGTCGCTCACCGAGGGACTGACCAAGAAGGCGGGCCGGAACAACACCGGACGGATCACGATGCGCCGCCGCGGCGGTGGGGCGAAACGCCTTTACCGGATCGTCGACTTCAAGCGCAACAAGCTCGATGTCGAGGCCACGATCATCCGGATCGAATACGATCCCAACCGCACCGCCTTCATCGCGCTGGTGCAGTACCACGACGGCGAGCAGGCCTATATCCTGGCCCCGCAGCGCCTGGCCGTGGGCGACAAGATCGTCGCCGGCGCCAAGACCGACGTGAAGCCCGGCAATGCGATGCCGTTTTCCGGCATGCCGATCGGCACCATCGTCCATAACGTGGAACTCAAGCCCGGCAAGGGCGGCCAGCTGGCCCGCGCCGCGGGCACCTACGCCCAGTTCGTCGGTCGCGATGGCGGCTATGCGCAGATCAGGCTCTCGAGCGGCGAGCTGCGCCTGGTGCGCCAGGAATGCATGGCCACGGTCGGAGCGGTCTCGAACCCCGACAACTCGAACCAGAACCTCGGCAAGGCGGGACGCAACCGTCACTTCGGCAAGCGGCCCTCGGTCCGCGGCGTGGTGATGAACCCGATCGACCACCCGCATGGCGGCGGCGAAGGCCGCACCTCGGGCGGCCGTCACCCCGTGACCCCGTGGGGCAAGCCCACCAAGGGCGCCAAGACCCGCAACCGCAACAAGGCATCGTCGAAGCTGATCATCCGCTCGCGCCACGCCAAGAAGAAGGGCCGCTAAGATGAGCCGCTCCGTCTGGAAAGGGCCTTTTGTCGACGCCTATGTCCTCAAGAAGGCCGAAAAGTCCCGCGAGTCGGGCCGCAACGAGGTCATCAAGATCTGGTCGCGCCGCTCCACCATCCTGCCGCAGTTCGTCGGCCTCACCTTCGGCGTCTACAACGGCAAGAAGCATATTCCCGTCAACGTCTCCGAGGACATGATCGGCCAGAAGTTCGGCGAGTATTCCCCGACGCGCACCTATTACGGGCACGCGGCGGACAAGAAAGCGAAGAGGAAATAAGCCATGGGCAAGGAAAAGAATCCGCGCCGCGTGGCGGACAACGAAGCGATGGCCAAAGTCCGCATGCTGCGCACCTCGCCGCAGAAGCTGAACCTCGTCGCCCAGCTCATTCGCGGCAAGAAGGTCGACCGGGCGCTGAACGACCTGACCTTCTCGAAGAAGCGCATCTCGGAAGACGTGAGGAAGTGCCTTCAGTCGGCGATCGCGAACGCCGAGAACAACCACAATCTCGACGTCGACGAACTGGTCGTCGCCGAGGCCTATGTCGGCAAGAACCTGACCATGAAGCGCGGCCGTCCGCGGGCGCGCGGCCGGTTCGGCCGGATCATCAAGCCGTTCTCGGAGCTGACCATCAAAGTCCGCCAGGTCGAGGAAGAAGCCGGGGAGCAAGCCTAATGGGTAACAAGACCAATCCGATCGGCATGCGCCTGCAGGTCAACCGCACCTGGGACAGCCGCTGGTACGCCGACACCAAGGAATTCGGCGATCTTCTTATCGAAGACGTAAAGATGCGCGAATTCATCAAGGAAGAGTGCAAGCAGGCGGGCGTGTCGAAGATCATCATCGAGCGCCCGCACCGCAAGTGCCGCGTGACGATCCACACGGCGCGTCCGGGCGTCATCATCGGCAAGAAGGGCGCCGATATCGAGACCCTGCGCAAGAAGCTCGCCGCGATGACTGACAGCGAGCTGCACCTCAACATCGTCGAGGTGCGCAAGCCCGAGCTTGACGCCGCGCTGGTGGCCGAAAGCATCGCCCAGCAGCTTGAGCGCCGGGTCAGCTTCCGCCGCGCGATGAAGCGCGCGGTGCAGAACTCGATGCGCATGGGCGCGCTGGGGATCCGGGTCAACGTCGCGGGTCGTCTGGGCGGCGCCGAGATCGCGCGAACCGAGTGGTACCGCGAAGGCCGCGTCCCGCTGCACACGCTGCGCGCCGACATCGACTATGCCACAGTCGAGGCCAAGACCGCCTATGGAATCATCGGCATCAAGGTCTGGATCTTCAAGGGCGAGATCATGGAGCACGATCCCAGTGCCCGCGATCGTCGCCAGCAGGAACTGCAGGACGGCCCGGCCCCGCGCGGCGCCGGCGGCCGGCGGTAAGGAGGAAAGAAGATGCTGCAACCAAAGCGCACCAAGTTCCGCAAGCAGTTCAAGGGCAAGATCAAGGGCGAGGCCAAGGGCGGATCGGACCTGAACTTCGGCACCTACGGGCTTAAGGCCCTGCAGCCCGAGCGCGTCACCGCGCGCCAGATCGAGGCCGCCCGCCGCGCCATGACGCGCCACATGAAGCGTCAGGGTCGGGTCTGGATCCGGATCTTCCCGGATGTGCCGGTGACGTCCAAGCCGGTCGAGGTCCGGATGGGCAAGGGCAAGGGCTCGGTCGATTACTGGGCCGCCCGCGTCAAGCCCGGCCGGGTGATGTTCGAGCTTGACGGCGTCAACGACGCCACCGCCCGCGAGGCGCTGCGCCTGGCGGCGATGAAGCTGCCGATCAAGACCCGCATCGTGCACCGCGAAGACTGGTGACCGGCCTGCCGGGCTGATCGCCGCAACGCAGTCGCAATTCTGGAAGGGCGGAGGTTCACTTCGCCCTTTTTCGTGCCACGGTGCGGCGCGGGTGCCGAACTAGAACCTGCCGTACGTGTCGCGGTAGAGATGAACCTGCCGGCGGAACGTTCCCGCGAGATCCGGGCCGCTTTCCGGCTCAGTTCCGCATCTGCTCGGCGCGGCTGTACGACGTGATCTCCGGCGCCGCCGTCAGCAGATCGGCGAGTCCGCCCCATATCTTCTGGATATGGGTCTGGGCGGCGTTCGCCGTCGCCTCGTCCGGGTAGATCGCGACCGCGACGCCCGAGCCATCGTTGTTCCACATGGCATAGTTGGCGATTCCGCCTTCGATCTTGCTGATCTGCGCCTTGATATCCGGAATGCGGCTTTCCATCTCGGCCATTCGGGACGGATCCCCCTGGAACCGCGTGACACGTCCGTACATGATGTCCCCCCCTGCGATTTAATGGACCGACCATAAAGCAAAACGGCTTTCCGGGGAACCGTGGTTCGGCCGGCGTGTTTCGGCGCTCTGCCGCGAGGCGATCACAGCGCGTTGTTTCCGGCGTGCTAAATTGCCGAAGACCGTTGAGATTTCCTTGCAGGCAGGTTGAAAGGGACCAACCATTCCCCCGACCCCGGAGGCCGCCATGCCAGAGATTCGCTCGCTGTTCGCCACCCGTCTCTACCGCGCGCGCCTGGCGGACTTCACACCGAAAATCGATGCCAGCGAACTGGAGGCCTCGTGCCTCGCCATCGCCGAGGACGACAAGGCCGGGCAGGACTGGTGCGAGGAAAACGGCTTTCCGGGCTATACCAGCTATGCCTCGCTCGCCGACCTGCCGTGGCGCTTTCCGATCTTCAAGGACCTGGCGAAGTCGCTGGATAGGCACGTCGCCGCATTCGCCCGCGATCTGGAGTTCGACCTTGGCGGCAAGGACCTGAAGCTCGACGATATCTGGATCAACGTGCTGCCCGAAGGTGGCATCCATACCGCCCACATCCATCCGCATTCGGT
>JAHELH010000151.1 GCA_024644285.1 Paracoccaceae bacterium
CTGGCAGGACGATTTCGTCGCCTTCGCGCTCGGCTGCTCGTTCACCTTCGAGCATGCGTTGATGGCGGCCGGCATCTCGGTTTGGCACATCGCAAACGACACGACCGTGCCGATGTTCCGCTCCAGCATCGAGACGGTTCCGGCGGGACCGTTCGGCGGTAAGATGGTCGTCAGTATGCGTGCGATCCAAACCCATCAGGTCGATCTTGCCGCCGAGATTTCGCGGCGGTTTCCGGCGGCGCATGGCGCCCCGGTCTACTGGGGCGATCCGGCGGGCATCGGTATCGCGGACATCGCGCGGCCCGACTGGGGAGATCCCGCGCCGATGCCCGAGGGGCATGTGCCGGTCTTCTGGGCCTGCGGCGTGACCCCCCAGGTCGCCATCGAACGCGCCAAACTGCCAATCTGTATCACCCACAAGCCCGGACACATGCTGGTGACCGACGTTCCCGAGGACGCCGAGACCACCGTGCTGCCCGCCGCCTGAAACCCGAATGACACCACTACAACAGGAAGGAAACACCGCAATGAAACGCACATTTGCCCTTTTGGCCGCGACGGCGCTGACGTCAACGCCGGTCTTCGCCGAAAGCCTTAACGTCGTCGGCAGCTGGTCCGGCCTGCCGCTGCACAAGCAATACGAAGCGCCATACTGGACCGACAAGCTGCCGGCGGCATCGGACATCGAGGTGGCGCTGACCACGCATGACCAGATGGGCCTCGGCGTCGGCGACATCTACCGACTGCTTGGCCAAGGCGTCTATGACGTGGCGATGACGGTCGCCGACTATGCCGTGGCCGACGCGCCCGAGCTCGAGGGGCTCGACGTGCCGTTGCTGGCGCTCGACGCTGACTCGGCCCGCAAGATGGTCGAGGCGGCGAAGCCGATGGTCGCCGACATCTATAGGGACCGGTTCAACAGCCACGTGCTGGCGATCGCGCCCTATCCGCCGCAGGTCGTATTCTGCAACCACGAGATTTCGGGTCTGGACGACCTGAAGGGCCTCAAGGTCCGGGCCTCGGGCCGGATGACGGCAAAGTTCCTCGAGGCGCTCGGCGCCGAGGGCGTAAACGTGTCGTTCTCCGAGGTGCCCGGCGCACTGCAGAAGGGCGTGGTCGACTGCGCCGTCACCGGCGCCGGATCGGGCTACAGCGCCGGCTGGTGGGAAGTGTCGACGCATCTTCTGCCGATCCCGCTCGGCGGCTGGGATTCCGTCGTGACCGCCGTCAACCTCGACAAGTGGAACAGCCTGGACGCAGGCACGCAAGAGACGATCAGTTCGTCGATCAAGGCCGAATTCGAGGATCCCGCATGGGCGAGCGCCCAGGATGCGCTGGTCAACGACATCGCCTGTCTGACCGGCAATGGCGACTGTCCGGCAGGCGACGCCCGCAGCATGGTACTGGTCGAAGCCAGCGATGCCGACATCGCCCGCGCCCGCGAAATCCTGCTGACCGAAGTGCTGCCGGACTGGGCCGACCGCGCCGGTGCCGAATGGGCCGACCGATGGAATGCCTCTGTCGGCGCGGTGGTCGGCGTGACGGTGCCGACCAACTGACGTTCGCCCGGGGCGGGGCCCTTCCCCACCCCATCAACCTTCCAGCGGGCGGGGCAAGCCCCGCCCGACTTCGAAGAACCGGGGGCCACCGATGGCAGACAGCATTCTCGCGACACTGAGACGGATCAACTGGCTGGTGGCCATCCTGGTCGGAGTGCTGCTGCTGGTCTGCGTGGTCTTTGTTCTTCTCGACATCGTGTTGCGCCAGGTCGGCTCCTCGTTCGGTGGCACCGACGAGATCAGCGGCTATGTGATGGCGATCGCGACGTCCTGGGCCATGGCCTTCACGTTGCTGGAACTCGGCCATGTCCGTATCGACCTTATGCGCAGCAGGTTTCCGTCTTTGCCGAAAGCGCTGCTTGACCTCTTCGCGATGCTGATAATGACGCTGGTCGTCACGCTGATCGCCTGGAAATCCTGGCCGGTGGTGGCGAATTCCATCGCCAACAGCTCGACCGCCAACACGCCCCTGGAAACCCCGCTGGTGCTGGTGCAGCTCCCCTGGTTCGCCGGCTGGCTTTGGTTCGCGATCACCGCGTGGCTGACGCTGGTTGCGGCGGCGATGCTGGTGCTCCAAGGCCGGCTGTCCGATTGCGAGCAGGCCATCGGTGCCTTCGCCGAGGTGGAGACGCTGCAATGATCCTTTACGTCTCGGTCGGCCTGCTGGCGCTGCTCAGCCTGTCGATCCCGGTCGGCATCGTGCTGTTCCTGCTCGGCATCGGCATCGACATATTCTTCAGCCCGTTCCCGCTGATCCGGGGCCTGGGCAACCTGGTCTGGTCGTCGTCGAACAGCGCGACGCTGATCGCGATCCCGTTCTTCGTATTGCTAGGCGAGATCCTTGTGCGATCGGGCGTCGCCGCGCGGACCTATTCGGCGCTCGACCGCTGGGTCAGCTGGCTGCCCGGCGGGCTGGTCCATGCCAATATCGCCACCGCGACAATGTTCTCGGCCACCTCCGGCTCGTCCGTGGCCACCGCCGCCACCGTCGCCACCGTCGCCATGCCGCAGGCCGAGCGCCTCGGCTACGACCCGAAGCTGTTTTCTGGCGCCATTGCGGCGGGCGGAACGCTGGGCATCATGATCCCGCCCTCGATCAACCTGATCGTATACGGCTTTCTGACGCAATCCTCGATCCCGCAGCTCTTTCTCGCAGGGCTGGTGCCAGGCATCTCACTGGCGATCCTGTTCGGCATCGCGACCGCGCTGATCTGCACCCTGCGCCCCGCCCTGGGCGGCGAACGGCGGGTGTTTCCGCTGGCGCAGATGCTGCGTGCGCTCTTGGACCTGATCCCGATCATCCTGCTCTTCGCGGTGATCATCGGCACGATCTACAAGGGCTGGGCCACGCCCACCGAGGCCGCGGCCGTGGGTGTCGCCGGGGCGCTGGCCATTGCCCTGGTATTCGGTGGTGTCTCCGTCGCGATGATGGTGGAAAGCATGCTGGGCACCATCAAGATTACCGCGATGATCATGCTGGTTGTGATCGGCGCCTCGTTCTTGAACTTCACCCTGGCCTCGGCCGGGCTGGGCAACGAGTTGCGCCAGTTCCTGGAGGGTCTCGGCCTGTCGCCGCTGGCCTTCATCTTCGTCGTGGTGCTGATCTACATCGTGCTCGGCTTCTTCATCGAGACGCTGTCTCTGATGGTGGTCACGATCCCGATCATCGTGCCGCTGGTGGTGGAACTCGGCTACGACCCGATCTGGTTCGGCATCCTGATGATCGTGCTGATCGAGATGGCGCTGATCACGCCGCCGGTGGGCCTGAACCTCTATGTCGTGCAGGGCGCCCGCAAGGGCGGCTCGATGAGCGAGGTGATGCTGGGCGCGGTGCCATACGTTCTGGTGATGCTGGCCATGGCAATGGCCCTGATCGCATTTCCGCAGATCGCGCTTTGGCTGCCAAGTGCCCTTTGACCGGAGCGATCAAGTGCAAACCCGCTTTCGCCTGAATGACTCGCAGATCGACTTCGACATCCGCCAGCTCGTCGTTGCCGGCTGGACCGGGCGCGACCAGGCCGCCGTCCAGCACCATATCGACGAACTGAGGACACTCGGCGTCGCGCCTCCGTCGCGAACGCCGCTCTTCTACCGCGTCGGAGCCGATCGCCTGACGCAGACCGACCGCATTCAGGTTGTCGGCCCGGCGACATCGGGCGAGGTCGAAGCGGTGCTGATCGCTGGCCCGGACAGCCATTTCGTCACGCTGGGCTCCGACCATACCGACCGCGAGGCAGAGGCGTTCTCGGTCGCGCTCTCGAAACAGCTCTGCGCCAAGCCGGTCGCCGCCGATGTCTGGCTCTATGACGACGTCGCGCCGCATTGGGACAAGCTGGTCCTGCGCTCCTGGGCCTGGATCGAAGGCGCACGGCAGCCCTACCAGCAGGGAACCTTGGCCGAGATGCTGCCCGCCGCCGACCTGATCGCGGGCTATGGCGCACTGGTACCCGGCAGCGCCATGTTCTGCGGCACCCTGCCTGCGATCGGTGGCGTTCGCCCCGCCAGCCGTTTCGAGATGGAGCTGGAAGACCCTGTCCTCGGTCGCACACTTACCCACAGCTACGACATCGACCCTTTGCCAGTCGTGTCGTGATGCCGCGCTTCCTGTCATTGGGCGACCGCGCCTTCACCGTCGAATTCGCCCCGGACATCAACGCGAAAGCCCGGGTCGCCGTGACACGCCTGGACACAGCCATCGCGGCCACGCGCGAGGATGGCGGGCTCGAGGCGGTGATCGACGTTGTGCCAACCTTCCGCTCGCTTACGGTGCACTACGACCCGCTGGTCGCGGGGCGGGCCGAGATCGAGGCGGCCATAGCAACGCTCACGGACTCACCAGAGAACGCTCCGGCACCCGAGCTCGGACTCTGGACCTTTCCCGTCCTCTATGGGGGCGAGGGCGGCCCAGACCTGCCGAGACTGGCAGAGGCTGCGGGGATTACCGAGGCGCGCGCCATCGATCTGCATGCCTCGACGGAGGTAGAGGTCTACATGCTCGGGTTTCAGCCCGGTTTCGCCTTCATGGGCGACATCGACGCGGCTCTACGTCAGCCGCGCCTGACTGAGCCGCGCATCCGGGTGCCTGCTGGCAGCGTTGCGGTCGCCGACCGGCTTACCGCGGTCTACCCCTGGGAAAGCCCCGGCGGCTGGCACCTGATCGGCCGCTCGCCGATCCGGTTCTTCGACGCGGCGCAGACGCGGCCATCGCTGCTGTCTCCCTCGGACCGCGTCACTTTCGAACCAGTTGCTGCGAAGCGCTATGCCGAGATAGAGGCGGCACTGCAGGCAGGCGAACTGCAATCCGAAAGCTTTCGGAGGACCGCATGAGCGGGCCTGCCGGTACTCTGAAGATCCGGGATCCCGGGCCGGTGACAACGGTGCAGGATGCCGGTCGCCTGACCGCGCGGCGTTGGGGCGTGCCGGTCGCCGGGACGCTCGTGCCGGACTGGCTGTTTCTCGCCAATGCGCTCGTCGGCAACGGCGAGGAGGCGGCAGGGCTCGAGTTTTGGCTCACCGGTCCGCGCTTCACGGTAGAGACTGACGCGGTGCTGCTCGCGGTTGGCGGTCCGGCCGAGATGAAGGTCGAGGGGGCCGAGGGTGCGCGCTCCGTGCCACCCTGGACGGCGACCCGGGCCGAGCGCGGCGACAAGGTCGGGGTCGGGCGCGTCGGGTCCGGCACCACCGCGGTACTGGCTGTGTCGGGTGGCATCGACACGAGGCCGGTTCTCGGCAGCCGTGCCACCTATACCCGCGCGGCGCTCGGCGGCCTCGATGGCCGGGCGCTCCGTCCCGGCGACGACCTCCCCCTTGGCACGCAAGGATCAGCCGAGCCGCTTGCCCTCGGCGATCCGCCAATCGACCAGGATGATCCGATCCGCGTGGTGCTGGGCCCACAGGACGACCACTTCCAGCCAGAGGCCCTCGAGGCGTTCCTGAACGGCCAGTACACTGTCACCGACATGGTGGACCGAATGGGAATGCGGCTTGACGGACCGGCCCTCGCGCATCGTGTTCCGGAACTTGCGCAAATCGCATCGGACGGGTCCGTTCCAGGTGCCGTTCAGGTGCCGGGCAATGGCCAGCCCATCGTTCTGCTCGCCGACGCTCAGACCGTCGGCGGTTATCCGAAGATCGCCACGGTCATCAGCGCCGACTTGCCGCGGCTTGCCCGCCTCGCGCCGGGAGAAATGGTCCGCTTTGTGGCCGTCGGTGTCTCAGAGGCCGAAGAACACTACAGACGAAAGATCGCGTCACTGCGGGCTCTTATGAAACAGGCGAAACCTACCTGGCTGGCATCCGGGTTAGACCTGCGCTGCCTATACGCGGCCAACCTGATCAGCGGCATGGTGGACATGACCCGGCCCGACCACTTTCCGGGGAATGTCAGCTAAGGGCTTGTTCCATTCGTTTCGCACCCTCGTTGGCGCGCTCTGAATTCCGTAGATGGAGGCTCACTCATGGCCAGAATCCAACTTCCCTCCGTCAAACCAAAACGCAAAACCTGGAACCGCGGCCGCCTGATCGGCCAGAAACGTCCTCTGTTGCCGAAACTGGTTTGGAGTATTCGCGCCCGCCTCGAACTCGCGGGCAATGGGCGCAACCGCGCGCACTTCAATCTCGCCATCGACAGCACG
>JAHELH010000152.1 GCA_024644285.1 Paracoccaceae bacterium
TTCAACGTGCCGCAGACCGGCCCGTACGCCGAGGAAGGCCTCGACGAGTTGCGTGCACAAGAGCTTGCGGTGCAGCACCTCAACGGCGAAGGCGATGGCGGCATGCTGAACACCTTCTCCTCGAAGGTCCTCGACGGCACCGGCATCCTTGGCAAGAAGGTCCAGTTCGTGACCGGCGACACCGCCACCAAGTCGGACGTCGCGCGCGCCTCGGCCCGCTCGATGATCGAAAAGGACGGCGTGACCATGATCAACGGCGGCTCGTCCTCTGGCGTCGCCATCGCGGTGCAGGGCCTCTGCCAGGAGGCAGGCATCATCTTCATGGCCGGCCTGACCCATTCCAACGACACGACCGGCAAGGACCGCAAGGCCAACGGCTTCCGCCATTTCTTCAACGCTTACATGTCGGGCGCCGCACTTGCGCCGATCCTCGAGAAGGAACTGGGCGGCGACCGTCGCGCCTATCACCTGACCGCCGACTACACCTGGGGTTGGAGCCAGCAGGAATCGATCCAGGGCGCGACCGAAGCGCTGGGCTGGGAAACCGCCAACAACGTGCTGACCCCGGTCGGCGCCGGCGACTTCTCGTCCTACATCACGCCGGTGCTGCAATCCGGCGCCGACGTGCTGGTGCTGAACCATTACGGCGGCGACATGGTCAACTCGCTGACCCAGTCGATCCAGTTCGGCCTCAAGGGCAAGCAGGTCAACGGCAAGGACTTCCAGATCGTCGTTCCGCTCTACTCGGAACTGATGGCCGCGGGCGCCGGCGCCAACATCAAGGGCGTGCTGGGCTCGATGAACTGGAACTGGCAGCTGCAGGACGAGGGCACTGCGGCGTTCGTGAAATCCTTCGGCGAAAAGTATGGCCGTCCGCCTTCGGGGTCGGCGCATACCTGCTACGTGCAGACGCTGCTCTACGCGGATGCCGTGACGCGCGCCGGGTCGTTTGCGCCCTGCGCCGTGGTCGAGGCCCTGGAAGGCTTCGAGTTCGACGGCATGGGCAACGGCCCGACGCTGTACCGCGCCGAGGATCACCAGTGCTTCAAGGACGTGCTCGTGGTGCGCGGGGCCGAGAACCCGACCAGCGAATACGACACGCTGGAAATCGTCGAGGTCACGCCGGTCGAGCAGGTCACCTACGCGCCCGATCATCCGATGTTCGGCGGCGCCGAGGCGACCCTCGGCGAGTGCAACAACGGCGCGTGATTTTCACTCCCTGAGACAGGGAGGGTCGCGGAGTTCCCCGCGGCCCTCCACACCCACCCCCGCTGCGGGGGCCAGCGGTAGAGACGGACCTCCCGCTTCCAGATTACGGGGCACATCATGGACGCAATCTTTCTGCAAATCCTCAACGGGCTCGACAAAGGCTCGGCCTACGCGCTGATCGCGCTGGGGCTCACGCTCATCTTCGGCACCCTCGGCGTGGTCAACTTCGCCCACGGCGCGCTGTTCATGATCGGCGCGTTCTGCGCGGTGACGCTGCAGCGGTTCCTGAACCTCAGCTATTCGGCCGTCGACGAGACCAAGACCGACTTCCTGGGCAATCCGATGGTCGTCAAGACCCCCTATGTCGAGGGCTGGTTCGGGCCCGAGCTTGGACAGGCGATCATCGCATGGTCGGTGCCGCTTGCGATCTTGCTGGCGATCCCGGTCATGCTGTTTGTCGGCTTCGCCATGGAGCGCGGTCTGATCAAGCACTTCTACAAGCGCCCCCACGCCGACCAGATCCTCGTGACCTTCGGCCTGGCCATCGTGCTGCAAGAGATCATCAAGTACTATTTCGGCGCCAACCCGATCCAGACCCCGGCCCCGCCGGCGCTGGTCGGTTCGTTCGATTTCGGCGTGCTGCTGGGTTTCGACCCGAACGTGATCATTTACCCGATCTGGCGCTTGGTCTACTTCATCTTCGCGCTTGTCATCATCTGCGCCGTGTTCGCCTTCCTGCAATTCACCACCTTCGGCATGGTGGTGCGCGCCGGCATGGCCGACCGAGAGACCGTCGGCCTTCTGGGCATCAACATCGACAAGCGCTTCACCATCATGTTCGGTGTCGCCGCCTCGGTGGCCGGCTTGGCAGGCGTGATGTACGGGCCGATCCTGGCGCCCAACTACCACATGGGCATGGACTTCCTGGTCCTCAGCTTCGTGGTGGTCGTCGTCGGCGGCATGGGCTCGCTGCCCGGCGCCGTGGCTGCGGGCTTCATCCTGGGCATCCTGCAGAGCTTCGCCTCGATGAACGAGGTCAAGGCTCTGATGCCCGGCATCGACCAGATCGTCATCTACCTGATCGCCATCATCATTCTGCTGACACGACCGCGCGGGCTCATGGGCCGCAAGGGCGTCATGGAGGACTAAGCCATGCCCGGACTCGACCGCAAAGACACCCGCTTTTTCATCCTCATCGTCGCGGCGACGCTGCTGATGCCCTTCATCCTGCAACCCTTCCCCGAAGGCTCGGGCATGGCGCAGTTCAACGCGGGCTATCCCGACCTGATGCAGCGCTTCGTGATCTTCGGCATCTTCGCGATGGGCTTCAACATCCTCTTCGGCCTGACCGGATACCTCAGCTTCGGCCACGCCGCCTTTCTCGGCGTCGGGTCCTACGCCACGGTCTGGATGTACAAGCTTCTCGGCTTCAACGTGGTGCCCGGCCTGATCCTCGCGGTGATCTGCTCTGCCATCTTCGCGGTGGTGATCGGCTACGTTTCGCTGCGCCGCTCGGGCATCTACTTCTCGATCCTGACGCTGGCCTTCGCCGAGATGTCCTATCGCCTGGCCTATTCGGTGCTGACGCCGATCACCAACGGCGAGACGGGCCTGCAGGTCTACAGCAACGACCCACAGGTGCTGATGGGTCCGGGCTCGCCCGAATCCACCCATTTCTTCGGGCTCGAGATGGCCTCGTCCTACGTGATGCAGATCGGCGGCTGGGCCTTTACCTTCAACTTCGGCTTCTACTTCGCGGCCGCGATCTTCATCGCCATGTTCTACCTGACCATGCGCATCTTCCGCTCGCCCTTCGGCATGATGCTGCGCGCGGTCAAGTCGAACCAGCAGCGGATGAACTATACCGGCCTGAACTCGCGGCCATACACCCTTGCGGCCTTCGTGATCTCGGGCAGCTATGCTGGCCTTGCCGGCGGTCTGCTGGCCGCGATGGACCCGCTGGCCGGCGCGGAACGGATGTTCTGGACCGAAAGCGGCGCGGTGGTGCTGATGACCATTCTCGGCGGCGCGGGCACCCTTCTGGGCCCGGTCCTGGGCGCGGGCTTCATCAAGTACTTCGAGAACATCTTCTCGAAGATCAACGACAACGTGCTGCACGGCTGGTTCGCATGGATGCCCGACGGGCTCGAGGACTTCATGGTCGCCATCATCCATCCCTTCGTCGGCAAGGGCTGGCACCTGACACTTGGCCTGCTGTTCATGGCCGTCGTCATCTTCCTGCCCGGCGGGCTGGTCGAGGGCGGACAGCGGGTGGCGCGGATCTTCCGCCGCCGCGACAAGAAGGCGCCCGAAGGCTCGCCGGAAGAGCAGGCCGCCGAACAGCGCAACCCCGGCCCGGCCGAATAACGCCTGGAAAAGGAGAAACGATCATGGGAATCCTTGAAGTCAAAGGCGTCAACAAGCGCTTCGGCGGACTGCAGGCCCTGGGCGACGTCAACCTCAGTGTCGAGGAGAACACCGTCCACGCCATCATCGGCCCCAACGGGGCGGGCAAGTCGACGCTGCTGAACTGCCTCGTCGGCAAGCTGATCCCCGATACCGGCTCGGTGATGTTCGCCGGCCAGTCGGTACTGGGGCGCAAGCCGCACGAGATCAACCAGATGGGCATCTCCCGCGTGTTCCAGACGCCCGAGATCTTCGCCGATCTCACCGTTCTGGAAAACGTGATGATCCCCTGCTTCGCCAAGCGCGACGGGTCCTTCCGGATGCACGCCATCGAAAGCGTCGGAAGCGAGAAGGAAATCCTCGAGATGGCCGAGCAGATGCTGGCCGACGTCAACATGCTGGAAAAGCGCGACATGCATTCCGGCTCGCTATCGCGCGGCGACAAGCGGCGGCTGGAAATGGCGATGTGCCTGGTCCAGCAGCCGCGCCTGCTGCTTTTGGACGAGCCCACCGCCGGCATGGCGCGGGCCGACACCAACAACACCATCGACCTGTTGAAGGAAATCAACCAGAAGCGCGACATCACCATGTGCATCATCGAGCACGACATGCACGTGGTATTCAGCCTCGCCCAGCGCATCACCGTTCTGGCCCAGGGCACGCCCCTGGTCGAGGACACCCCCGACAAGATCAAGGGCCACCCGAAGGTCCGCGAAGCCTATCTTGGAGAAGCGGCATGACCCTGACCGAAGACCAGCTCACCAACCGCGAGCGTCCCGACTTTTCCCGCCACGCCAACCAGGCCGCCACGGCGCCCGCCTATTTCTCGGTCTGGGACCTGCACGCCTATTACGGCGAAAGCTACATCGTGCAGGGCGTCAGCTTCAACGTGCACGAGGGCGAGATCCTTGCGCTTCTGGGCCGCAACGGCGCCGGCAAGACCTCGACCCTGCGCGCCATCGCCCGGCTCGACAACCCCGAGGCCCGGCGCGGCGAGATCTGGCTGGACCACAAGGCCCTGCACAACATGAAATCCTACGAGGCCGCCGCCGCGGGCATCCAGCTGGTGCCCGAGGACCGGCGCATCATCTCCGGCCTGACCGTCGAGGAAAACATCCAGCTCGCCCAGATCGCCCCGCCTATCGGCTGGTCGGTCGACCGCATCTACGAGCTGTTCCCGCGCCTCGGCGAACGCCGCAAGCAGGAGGGCGTGACGCTGTCCGGCGGCGAGCAGCAGATGTTGTCGATCGCCCGCGCCCTTGCCCGCAACATCAAGGTGCTGCTGCTGGACGAGCCCTACGAGGGCCTCGCCCCGGTGATCGTCGACGAGATCGAGAAGACGCTCAACATCATCAAGGAGCAGGGCATCACTACCGTGATCGTCGAGCAGAACGCCATCCGCGCGCTGATGCTGGCCGACCGCGCCGTGATCCTCGACACCGGCACCGTCGTCTTCGACGGCACCGCGCAGGAGGTTCTCGACAACGAGGCGCTGCGCGCGGAATATCTCGCCATCTGATCCACGCGCCCCGGCCGCGCGCCCGCCATTCCGGGCACGACCGCCGGGGCGTCCGCCCGCCGGCCTGAACGGGCTGGGCCAGACAAGAAACGCTAGGGACTTGAGAAATGATTGAACACAGCGACGAAGTTCACGCCCCCTCGGACGCGTTCGTGCAGAACGCCCACATCTCGCCGCAGCAATACAGGGACATGTACGCGGCCAGCGTCTCCGACCCCGACGCCTTCTGGGGCGAGCAGGGCAAGCGGCTCGACTGGATCAAGCCCTATACCAAGGTGAAGAACACCACCTTCGCCTATCCCGACGTCTCGATCAAATGGTTCGAGGACGGCGAACTGAACGTCGCCGCCAACTGCGTCGACCGTCACCTGGCCAGCCGCGGCACCCAGACCGCGATCATCTGGGAGCCCGACGATCCCAACGCCGAGGCGCAGCACATCACCTACCAGCAGCTGCACGCCCATGTCTGCAAGTTTGCCAACGTCCTGAAAGAGATGGGCGTCGAAAAGGGCGACCGCGTCGTGCTCTACCTGCCGATGATCCCGCAGGCCGCCTATGCCATGCTCGCCTGCGCCCGGATCGGCGCGATCCATTCCATCGTCTTCGGCGGCTTCTCTCCCGACGCGCTCGCCGCCCGGGTCAACGGGTCCCAGGCCAAGGTCGTCGTCACCGCCGACGAAGCGCCGCGCGGCGGCCGCAACACGCCGCTGAAAGTCAATGCCGACAAGGCCTTCGAGAAGGTCGAGCACGACGCCAAGATGCTGGTCGTCAAGCGCACCGGCGGCGACATCGCGATGCAGGACGGCCGCGACCACTGGCTGCACGAGATGGAGGCCAATGTCCCCGACCAGTGCGACCCAGAACCGATGAACGCCGAGGACCCGCTCTTCATCCTCTACACCTCCGGCTCCACCGGCATGCCCAAGGGCGTCGTCCACACCACCGGCGGCTACCTGGTCTATGCCGCGATGACGCATGAGATGGTCTTCGACTACCACGAGGGCGACATCTTCTGGTGCACCGCGGATGTCGGCTGGGTCACCGG
>JAHELH010000153.1:0-4493 GCA_024644285.1 Paracoccaceae bacterium
GCTGCTTCGCCGTCGCCACGCCCTGCCGGGCCGTGCCGTCCAGGTAGAACGCCGCCTGCTGGTGCGGGTTCTCGCCATAGCGCAGTCCCTGCGCCAGCGTGCCGGCAAAGACCCGGCGGCGTGGCGCGGGCTCGCCCAGCGCCCCCGCCATCCAGGTCGACACCGCGGCGTCGTAGGCCGCCGTGCGCGCAAAGGCGATCTGCGCCATCTTCTGCCGGAAGGCCAGGCCGGTCGCCCCGTCGTTGGAATCCAGCTCGGCCAGCAGTGCCGCGTAATCCTCGGTGTCCACCACCACCGTGACGAAGCCGTGGTTCTTCGCCGCCGCCCGGATCATCGCCGGGCCGCCGATGTCGATATTCTCGACGCAGGTCGCGTAATCCGCGCCCTTCGCCACCGTCTCCTCGAACGGATAGAGGTTCACCACCAGCAGATCGATAGCACCGATGCCGTGCTTTTTCATCGCCGCGACGTGATCGGCGTCGTCGCGCAGCGCCAGAAGGCCGCCATGCACCGCGGGATGCAGCGTCTTGACCCGCCCGTCCATCATTTCCGGGAACCCGGTGACATCCGCGACGTCGCGCACCTCCAGCCCGGCCTCGCGCAGGGCCGCGGCAGACCCCCCGGTCGACAACAGCTCGATGCCGCGCCGCGCCAGGGCCTGTCCCAGTTCGGCCAGCCCGGTCTTGTCGGACACGGAAATCAGCGCGCGGCGCACGGCGGTCAGGTCGGTCATCGGCGGCAGGTCCTCAAGCTTGTTCGGCCAGCATCTCGCTGTCATCCATCTCCAGGTCGCGGACGTGGGACGGCGTGTCCTGCGCCTTGGCCAGGGTCCAGCGGATGCGCGTCGCATACTCCATCGCGACGGCGGATAGAACGACCTGTTTCGTCGCACGCGGCTTCAGGCGGCCCTTTTCTAGGTAAACGCTGGTTTTCATCGCCAATTCGGCAACGTGATCGTGCCGGAGCACCCAGATCTCGCCGCTTTTCAGCGCCAGAGAGACCGCCCCGCCGCCCATGTCGACCTCGGCGTCGACCTCGGGATGCAGGTGGAAGCGGATGTGAAACGGGATGCCCTTCATCTTCGTCCGGTCGAGCGCGCGGTCGAACACGCGGTTGTCCTCGTCGGAGACCGTGGACAGCGTATCCTCGCCCGCCAGGCCACGCCCGTCCACCGAAAGCTCGATGCTTCGGATGTGAGTCAGCCCGTGGGTTTCGCGATAGCCGTCGTGGCCGGCGATGATGCCCACGCTGCCCATGGCAGAGTTCTGTCGCAGCCGCACGTCCCGGGGAATGTCGACCAGCACCTCGCGGAAATCGCCGCTCAGCAGGCTCTGGCTGCCGAACCGCGACGAGGAATACCCCTCGATCCCCAGCACCGAATGCGAGGCGGTGGCACGGCCGGCCCGCTGCCAATCGGCGCCGAACGGCGCGCCGGAGCCGCAATTGACGATCAGCGGACGACGTCCCGACGTCAACTCGAAGGCCAGGGTCGAGGCGTGCGCGTTGATCATGCTCGGCCCGCTCGGCGGCGGCTCGACATCCACGACCACTGTCGTGCGACCCGCCGACAGCCGTGCAAATCCCATCGCCAGACCCTGCCCGTGCGAGGCCTTGACCCCGGACGAGGCCAGGGCCTGGTCAAGCCGCCCCTCCAGGCCGCGTCCGCCGCCGTGAAACCGGGCCAGCCCGCCGTCGGCATGACGCAGGGCGCGCAGCGTCGGCGCGATGCGCTCGATGGCCTGCAGGTGTGTCTTCGGCACCATCTTGCCGGCCTCGGACAGCGCCGAAGCCGTCCAGTTCAGCAGGGTGAAGACCTCCAGCAACTCCTCGGGATTGCGGGTCGGTATGCCGCCGTCGATGTCGATCTGTTCCTCGCATTCCCGCGCCAGCGCGGCGACGGCGGACCCGACCAGCCGCTCCATCCCGATCAGCGCCAATCCCGCATAGATCAACCCGGTCAGGGCCTCGAATCGCGGCACTCCCGGCGCCGTGCTGTGCCAGCGGCGGCTGAGAAAGATCGTCTGCTGGCCAAGGGATCGGAAATAGGCTTCCGACGCGCCTCGGTCCTGCGTGTTGAGCAGGAAGATCGCGTGGTTGATCCAGCGGATCAGGCGGCGGCCTGTCAGCTCGGGCGTCCAGCCCGCACCCTGGCCCTTGCCGTACCGCGCGATCCAGCCCGCCGTCCAGTCCTGCGCGCGCGCCCGCGCCGCGGCATCGCCGCTTGCCACCAGATCGTCGAGCCAGGCGAAGCCGTGCAGTTCCGCCTCGAAGGACGCGTCGGGCATGTTGAGATCCCAGATCGACACGCCGGGCGCCTCGACCAGGTAGCCCGCGAACAGGAAATTGCCGCCGCAAAGCTGACGGCCGCGCGCGACCCGGCCGATCGTGCGGGGTTCAGGCTGCGACACGAAGCCCGCCGCCGGGCGCGCGAACGACGCGCGCCGGGCGTGGAACCGGTCCATCCAGCGCGCCCAACGCGCGGAATTGAAATCCCGAAAAACCACCGCAGCCCGCCTGATACCGCCCGCTCCAGGGGCAGGGAAAGTCCGTTCATTGCATACGCGGGCGGCAGGCGGGTGTCATCGCCGAAATCCGGACTCAGGCGGCTTTTCGCAACACCGCAATGAAGAAGCCGTCAAGCCCGCCCCGGTCCGGCCAGTAATCCGGGCGCGTGCGGATTCCGGTGTCAGACCGCCATTCCGGCGGCACGCCTGGCAGGGCAAACGCATCGGGATCGACAGAAAGCGTCCGGTGCCGCCGCAGCGCGTCCGCTACCTGGACCTCGCCCTCGTCCGGCAACAACGAACAGGTGCAAAAGACCAGCCGCCCGCCGGGCTGCAGCCATTCCGCCGCGTGGTCGAGCATGGCGGATTGCAGCGCGAAAAGCCCGGCAAAGTCGGCTCCGTCCTTGGCATAGGGCAGATCGGGATGCCGCCGGACGGTGCCGGTGGCCGAACACGGCGCATCGAGCAGGATGGCGTCGAAGGCGTCCGGCGGTTGCCACTCCAGCGCGTCCGCCGCTACGGTCGCCGCCCGCAGCCCGGTGCGGGCCAGGTTATCCGCCACGCGCGCCAGGCGCGCCTCCGACACGTCGAGTGCGGTCACCTCGGCACCCATCGCGGCCAGTTGCAGCGTCTTGCCGCCCGGCGCGGCGCACATGTCGAGGACTTTCGCCCCGGTGTCCGGCGCCAGCATTCGTGCCGGCAATGCGGCCGCCGCGTCCTGCACCCACCAGTCGCCGTCCCTGTATCCCGGCAGTTCCGTTACGTGCCGCCGCCCGGTGATCCGGATGCTGCCGGTCGGCAGAACCTCGCCCCCCACAGCGCGCGCCACGGTCTGCGGATCGGCTTTCGCCGTCAGGTCCAGGGGCGGCTCCGCCGCATGCGCGGCCTCGATATCCGTCACCACGGCCTTGCCGTAGGCGTCAATCAGGGGCGCGCGCAGCCATTTCGGCAGCCGCGGCACAGGCAGTGTCTTCCATTTCTCCAGATCTCCCGCCGCCCTGCGCAGCACCGCGTTAACCAGACCGGAAGCGCCGGCGGTCTGGCGATCCTGCCGCATGAGGTGAACCCAGGCATCGACCACCCCATGCGCCGCCGCCCCGTCCACCGCCAATTCGACGACGCCCAGCCGCAGCGCGTTCAAGACCGCCGGGCCGGGCCGCTTTCTCAGGTAGGGTCCGAGCATCCGGTCGGCCCGGTCCATCCAGCGCAGGGCCGTCAGCGTCAGCCGCTGCGCCCGCGCCCGGTCCTCGGGCGCCAGGTGCGCGACGCTTGCCGGCAGCAATTCGGCCAGCAGACGCCCCTCGCCGGTGACCTGGCCCAACAGATGCAGCGCCGCACGGCGCGGGGCGAGACCGGGCTTGGCCATCGGTAGGGGGTCCTCAGCGGTTGCGAAAGCAAGGCTTCGACGTATATCAAGCCTGACGCGCCCACAAGGAGCCGCCCGATGTCCGAAGAGCCCAAGCCCGACCTGCCTCCCGCGGCGCGGCGCGCCCTCGCCGAGGCCGAAGAGCGGCGCAAGAAGGCAGCGCCGGAGCTGCCGCCCGAGCTGGGTGGCCGCGACGGCCCTGAACCGGTGCGGTACGGCGACTGGGAAAAGAAGGGGCTCGCGATCGATTTCTGACGCGACGGCCCGCGCCGGTCAGCGCAGCTGCAGATCGGCGTACTGCCCCGCCCCGCGATCGGCGATGAACCGCAGCGTGTCGCCGCTGACCTTCACCAGCTGGCAATTCGGCCCCAGGTCCTTGTTGCCAAAGTAGAGATCGCGGCAGAAATACCCACCGTTCCAGCGCCACGCGCCCGTCACCGGCTTGCCGAAGGCCCGGCCCTCGATCTCGCCGCTGGTGCGGACGTCGAGCTTGATGCCGATACGCGTCAGTTTCCGCCCCTCGACCAGCCGGACGAAGGCCGACCTGTCATCGACGACGCGGAACTCCTCGGCGGCGGCCGGAAGGGCGAACACGGCCAATAGGCCGGCAAGGATGGACTGGC
>JAHELH010000153.1:4593-6161 GCA_024644285.1 Paracoccaceae bacterium
CGCGTCAGTTTCCGCCCCTCGACCAGCCGGACGAAGGCCGACCTGTCATCGACGACGCGGAACTCCTCGGCGGCGGCCGGAAGGGCGAACACGGCCAATAGGCCGGCAAGGATGGACTGGCGGATCATGTGGCACTCCCTCGAGAAATTTCCATTTCTACGCGGGCGAGCGCGGACCGGATCACTTCAGGCCAAGCACATCCATCATGTCGTATTCACCGGGCTTCTTGTCCTGCCCCCACAGCGCCGCCCGCAGCGCGCCCCTGGCGAACAGGCTGCGGTCCGTCGCCACGTGCCGCAGGATCAGCCGCTCGCCGGCACCGGCGAACAGCACGTCGTGCTCGCCCACGATGTCGCCGCCGCGAATCGCGGCGAACCCGATGTCGCCGCGCCTGCGCGCCCCGGTCACCCCGTCGCGGCCGCGGTCAGCCACGTCGTCGAGCGCCACACCCCGCCCCTCGGCCGCCGCCTGCCCCAGCATCAGCGCGGTGCCCGAGGGCGCATCGACCTTGGCGGAATGATGCGCCTCGATCACCTCGATGTCGAACTCCTCGTCCAGCGCCTCGGCCACCATGCGCGTCAGCTTGACCATCAGGTTCACGCCCAGGCTCATGTTGCCCGCGCGCACGATCACCGCGTGCCGCGCGGCGGGTTTCAGCGCCGCCAGGTCCGCTTCGCTCAGCCCCGTCGTGCCGATCACGTGCACCGCACGCGCCTGCGCCGCGATCCCGGCAAAGCGCACCGTCGCCTCCGGCGCGGTGAAATCCAGCACCGCCTGCGCCTTGGCGAAGGCCTCCAGCGGATCGTCGGTCACCGTCAAGCCCAGCGGCGCGCTGCCCATGGCGGTGCCCAGATCCTGCCCGACCCAGTCATGCCCGGTCCGCTCGATCGCGCCCACCAGGCGCGCCTTGGTCGAGTCCAGAACCGTCCGCGCCAGCATCCGGCCCATCCGGCCCGACGCCCCCGTCACCACGATCCCCGGCACTTCCGTCATCGCCTCGCTCCCTGTCTGGTCGCCCGTCGTCTAGCCGCTGCCGCGCGGCTTGGCAAAGCCCCGGTTGCGGCGGTCCGCGTTCGCGCATAGATCACGCGGCATGGCAAGACAGACATCCCAGGGCAAGGGTCCCAGCCAGCGGCAGCTGCGCGTCGGCGAACTGATCCGCCGGACGCTGGCCGGCGTGCTGGCGCGCGGCGACGTCCACGACCCCGACCTCAACCGCATGTCGATCACGGTGGGCGAGGTGCGCACCTCGCCGGACCTGCGCGTGGCCACCGCCTTCGTGCTGCCGCTCGGCGGCCATGGCCGAGACGAGGCGCTGGCCGCGCTGCGCCGCAACGGCAAGGAACTGCGCCGCGCGGTGTCCAAGGAACTGACGCTGAAATTCTCGCCCGAACTGCGCTTCGCCCTCGACGAGACCTTCGACCAGATGGACGAGACCAACCGGCTTTTGCGCCAGGATACCGTCCGGCGGGACGTGGAAGGCGACTGAGAATGGGCCGGCGCAAGGGCCGCGACATCTCGGGCTGGCTGGTGGTGGACAAGCCCGCCGGCATCACCTCGACCGCCGT
>JAHELH010000154.1 GCA_024644285.1 Paracoccaceae bacterium
GGCCAGTCGCTTTGCTCGGATGGCCCGGGGTCAGGGGCCTGTTCCAGCACGACATGGGCGTTGGTGCCGCCGACGCCCAGCGAGTTCACGCCCGCGCGCCGCGGCCCGTCCGCCAGCCAAGGTGTCAGGTTGTCGGCCACCCGGAACGGGCTGGTCTCGAAGTCGATCACAGGGTTCGGCTTCTCGTAACCGAGGCTGGGCGGGATCTCGGCGTGATGCAACACCAGTGCCGCCTTGGCCAGGCTCGCCACGCCGGCGGCGGTGTCGAGATGGCCGATATTCGTCTTCACCGATCCGATGCGGCAAAATCCGCTGGCGCCGGTGGTCTTCCGGAACGCCTCGGTCAGGGCGGAGACCTCGATCGGGTCGCCGAGATAGGTCCCGGTGCCGTGGCATTCGACGTAACCAACCGTGTCCGCGGTGATCCCCGCGGCGCGGTGCGCCATCGCCACCGCCTCGGCCTGGCCGGACACGCTGGGGGCCAGGTAGCCGGCCTTGTCCGCGCCGTCATTGTTGACCGCGCTGCCGCGGATTACAGCCCAGATATGATCACCATCCTCCACCGCATCCTGCAGCCGGCGCAGCACCACCGCGCCCGCGCCGCTGCCGAAGACGGTGCCCTGCGCGCGATGGTCGAAGGCGTGGCAATGGCCGTCGGGCGACAGGATCTCGTTCTCTTGGTACAGGTATCCGCGGCCCTGCGGCAGTTCGATGGTCACGCCGCCGGCGATCGCCATGTCGCAATCGCCCTGCCGCAGCGCCTGCGATGCGTAATGCACCGCGACCAGCGAGGTCGAGCAGGCAGTCTGCAGATTGACGCTGGGTCCCTTCAGGTCGAAGAGGTGGCTGACGCGGGTGGAGAGGAAATCCTTGTCGTTTCCGGTGTGCCGCAACAGGAACATGCCGACATCATCGACCAGCCCGGGATTGGAGCAGATGTTGAAGTAGAAATAACTGCCCATGCCGCAGCCGGCATAGACGCCGATCTTGCCGCCAAAGTGCTCCGGCGGATGCCCGGCTGCCTCCAACGCCTGCCACGAAACCTCGAGGAACTTGCGATGCTGCGGATCGAGAATGGCCGCTTCCTTGGGGCTGAAACCAAAGAAGTCGGGGTCGAATTGATCGTATCCGTCAAGCGGGGCGGCGGCGCGGACATAATTGGCGCGGCGGATCGTCTCGGGATTTTCGCCGGCGGCCAGCAGTTCGGCTTCGTCCAGCGGGCGGATCGATTCCACCCCGTCGCGAAGGTTGGCCCAATATGCATCGAGCGTCGCCGCGCCGGGCACATGAACCGACATGCCGACGATCGCGATTGCGTCCTTATTCAGCGACTCCGCTTTGCTGCGCCCCAACGCTTCGCCTCCACCAGTTAACTCCCCTTCGCGCATGCGAAAAAAGGAGATGCTCGGAGGCTAGGCTGTGTGCGGAAAAGAGGACAGGTCCGAACAGAGAATTACGTCAAGAATAAGGCGCAAATATCGGAAAATAAATGAGAAATGCTCGGCATCGGAATCCGGGTGATTATCCATGCCCGGGCGACAATGAACTGCTGAAAGTACGATAATCTCGTGGCGGGTGGAGGATAAACCACCGGTTGCATTCTGAGCGATGAATTTCGCGTAAGGGACGGCGCGGATCGCTGCGATTCTTCGCGCGAATCCGGACTACAGAAGTCCCCGCCGCGTGCTCGACGGCGCCGTCGCCCCGATCAGCGGAGCCGCCGCGGAAACTGGATTGCCAAGAGCGCCTTTCCGCGCCCGGCGCAACGTCTCGGCATGGCCGAGCAACGCACCCGCCATCATCCACGTGATCGGGGTCAGCGCCGCGTTCAGCAGCATGTCCAGGAGGTTCAGCGCCAGGATCAGCGTCAGCCCCGCGGCGAGGTACGACAGCCCATGGCTGCCGGGACGCAGCGCCTCCCTTGCGATCATGAAGACGGGCAGGGACAACAGCCCGAACTCCGCCAGGTAACCGAGCCATCCGTAGGTGCCGAACACGATGATCCAGCGCCCGTCCGGGATCGTCAGAATATCCCGGGTTTCGGCGTCGAAGACCAGGTTGCGTCCCCAGCCGCCCCAACCCAGGAACGGTTTTTGCGCGGCGCGTTCCAGAAGCAGGGTTTCGTTGTCGAAACGATAGGCCAGCGAAGCCGCGCGTTCCGGGTTGATCGACCGCGCCCAGTCAAGCAGTGCGTCGACAGGCACCAGGCCGGCGCCGCGCAGCATCGGGTAGACGGTGGCCACAAGCGCGAAGGCCACCGCGACAAGTACCACCATTCGGCTCCGGCCGAGCAGCAACAGCGGCAGCAGCACCAATCCGTAAGCGAAACTTGCAAGGCTCTTGCACAGGTAGAGCAGGCCGAAGAGGTAGGCGGTGGCGAACCGGACTCTCGCGCGCAATGGCGGCTGCGCGTCCCGCTGCAGGGTGGCCGCCGCCATCAGCGCCGTGACGACGAAGAAGGCCATCCACAGCGGATGCGACAGGAAGACCAGGGGGCGGAATCCGCCCGCGCGCATGGTTTGCAGGAATTCGTGCTGAAAGAAGCCGTAGATCCAAACATTGAGTTGCGGGCTCAGCCGGATTTCGATCAGTGCCGGGACGGAATAGACAAGCGCCGATGCGACCAGGGCGAATAGGAAGGCCCTTATCGCCTCGGCATCCGCCAGATAGCGCCGCGCCAGCAAGAAGGGGATCAGCGCGATCAGCTGGTTGCCCACGGCCGAAAAGATGTCGCGGAACCGAAGTCCGGGAAGCTCCCAGGACCGGAAAATGATGGGCTCGGCATTCGGCAGGGTCGAGAACACCATCGGCGCAGTGTTGACCAGGACCGTGGGCACGGCCCCCAATACGAATACCGCCAGCAGCAGGCGCGGAAGCCGGCCATGCGGCGCAGCCAGCGCGGATCGTCCGTACAGCCACAGGCAGATCGCCAGAACCGACAGGCTGGGCACCGTCGTCTTGTCCAGCGACGGCAGCAGCGGCAGGTTGAAGTTCGCCACCGGCGGCAGAAGCAGGTAGCCGCCGAGGAGCGACCAGACGATCGCGCGCGCAAGATCGAGACGTCGGAACAACCCGACGCAAATCAGCGGCCAGAACAATAGTGCGAGATATGCGAGACTGTTCGGCATTCAGCGACTATGAACCGTAATTTCCCTGCATTTTGAGGGCGTTGAGGCTAGCCGATCCCGATAAGGTTTGACAACGCAAACCGCCATTACGATCCTCTTTGCGCCGAGCGTTCGCGGGCCAGGACCGGCCGTTTCGTCGAGGTCCCGCGGCGCACCTTCTGGGCGTTGAGGACAAGTACCGAAATGTGGATCGCAGCCGAGTTCGAAACGATACGGGTCAACGTGCCCGGTCCCGAAGCGCTGATCACGGGGCTCGACGAAAAGTTTCGCGCCGGACACGGTTTCGCGGTCGCGACGCTCAATCTTGACCACATGGTGAAACTGGCCACCCAGCCCGAGTTCAGGGAGGCCTATGCCCGGCACGACATGGTCACCGCCGACGGCCATCCGGTGGTCTGGCTGCACCGGCTGGCAGGGACGCCCGTCACGCTGGCGCCCGGCTCGGAACTGATCCTGCCGCTGTGCCGCCTCGCGGCGCGCCGGCAGGTTCCCGTCGCGTTTGTCGGATCGACCCAGACGGTGCTCAATCGCGCCGCCGAGCGGTTGACCGGGCTGGTGCCCGGTCTCGAGATCTGTGCCAGGATCGCGCCGTCCCAGGGTTTCGATCCCGACGGTGCCGAGGCCGCGAGCATTCTCCAGTCGCTCGACGCAGCCGGTGCGCGGCTGGTCTTTCTGGCGCTTGGCGCGCCCAAGCAAGAGCGGTTCGCGGCGCACGGCCGGGCGTCGCACCCGTGCCTGGGATTCGTCTCGATCGGCGCCGGGCTGGATTTCATCGCCGGCCACCAGCGCCGGGCGCCGCTCTGGATGCGGCGGATCGCGCAGGAATGGCTGTGGCGGATGCTGCATAACCCGATCCGGCTGGGGCCGCGTTATCTGGCGTGCTTCCGCATCCTGCCGGGCCTCACGGCCGAGGCGTTGCGGCTGCGCCGCGCACGCGGCACCGGGCGCTGACACCTCACTTGTACTCGACAAGCGCAAGCTGCCGGCCGCGCCAGCGGTTCCACCAGAACTGCACGGCGCCCGCGGCCTCGTAGAATTTCGACAATGTCAGGTAGAATCCGTACTGCCACGCAAAGCGTCGCGTGATGCCGTGGCGCATCGCGATCCGGGCGACTTGCAGGGGATAGGCCAGCAGCAGCAGTGCCGCGGCCGGGTGCAGCAGCGCGCCGCCCAGCGCCGCAAGCGGCAATAGCAGACCCCAGAACAGGGCGCGGCGCGTTTCGCCGACCCAGTGCCGTTCCCGCCCGCGCCCGTGCAGCGACGCGCCCTCGGCAAAGGCGTGCCCGGTACGCCTGGCGCGCGACAGCCACGCTCCCGGCCCGCGCAGCGCGGCGTCGTGCAGCGTCATGTCGGCGTCAAGGCGCCAGACCGTCCAGCCCGCCGCCCTGAGACGCAGGCAGAGCTCGGGCTCCTCGCCGGCGATCAGGTCGGTCCGGAACCGACCGGTCTCGGCAAGCGCTGCATAGCGCATCATCGCGTCGCCGCCGCAGGCCCTGGCCTTGCCGACGGGGGTGTCCCATTCCAGGTCGCAGAACTTATTGAAGACCGAGGCGTCGGGGCGCCTCTCACGTCGGCGCCCGCAAACCACGGCCACGCCGGGATTGCGGTCGAGAAAGCGCATCGCGGTGCAAGCCCAGCCCGCCTGCAGCACGCAATCGCCGTCGATGAATTGAACGTATTCGGGCGGATGGCCAGCCAGCGCATCCAGCCCGGCATTACGTGCCCGGGCCGCCGTGAAGGGGTGGCTGGGATCGAGCTCGATCACCCGTGCGCCGCTTTCGATGGCCAGTTCGACGCTGCCGTCGGTGGACCCGGAATCGATGTAGATCACCCGTGCGAATTGCGCGGTGGCCTGTGCCAGGCATTCGCTCAGCCGCGCCCCCTCGTTGCGCCCGATCACCACCGCGGCGACCCGCCCGGCCAAGGGTTTGCTGGCCGCGGTGCCTTGCCGCGCTGTGCTGACGTCGCCCGTGAGAAACATACCGAATGACCCGCCTAGCTGATCGGAACCAATCCGATGTCGGATACCGCGAGCGGCGGCGCGCCCGGCATGGTCAGGACGCGGCCCACAACCTGACCGTCGATGCTGATCGCGGCGTAATCGTTGGCGCCATCGGACACCGTGTCGATGGTGACCACCGGGGCAGGCGCCGCCACGTCGTCGTATTCGATCAGGATTTGATCTTCGCCCGCGACATAGTCGGCGATGATCGGCGCGGTGGCGTCGGTCCAGGTGCCCAGTACGAAGGTATCCGCACCGTCGCCGCCGGTGCCTTCGTCACCATTGCCCAGTACCAGCCAGTCGTCGCCGACGTCGCCAATGAGCGTGTCGGCCCCGTCGAGATCCGGGCCATCGGGCGTGTCGGTGATCACGCCGACGAGAATGTCATCGCCCTCGCCGCCGAATATGGTGTCCTCGCCAAGACCGCCATGCACGTCGTCGCCGCCGCCCTGGCCATCGACGATGTCGTTGCCTGCGCCGCCCTTGACTTCGTCGTCGCCGTCGCCGCCAAGCACATGGTCGTCACCCCAATCGCCATAGACCTGGTCCGCGCCCGGGCCTCCATCGACCGTGTCGTTGCCGCCCTCGCCATAGGCCACGTCATCGCCTTCGCCGCCCAAAACTTCGTCGTCGCCACCCTGGCCATCCAGCGTGTCGTCGCCTTCGTTGCCCTCTACGTAATCGGCCCCGTCGCCGGCATTGACGGCGTCGTTGCCCATCAACGCCCGGATCACGTCGTCAAGTTCGGTGCCGTCGATCTGGTCGTCGCCGTCTGTCTGGCCGAATTCGCCGGACGGGCGCGGATCGCCAGGTGGCGGATCGACCGGCGGATCGGCGGGCGGTGTCGGGTCGTCCGGTAGCGGATCTACGGGCGGTAGCGGAAGCGGATCTGCCGGGGGCTGCGGATGGTCAGGCGGCTCGTAGGGCGGGTGTCCGCCATCGGCGTTCTCGTCGGCGTCCGATCCCGACAGGGCATCGAGCAGAAACCCGAT
>JAHELH010000155.1 GCA_024644285.1 Paracoccaceae bacterium
CGGATCATGTTGTAGGGGTTCTGGGAACCCAGCGACTTCGCGACGACGTCGTGCACGCCCAGCATCTCGAACACGGCGCGCATCGGGCCACCGGCGATGATGCCGGTGCCGGCCGGCGCGGTGCGCATCGTGACCTTGCCGGCGCCGTGGCGGCCGCGGATGTCGTGGTGCAGGGTGCGGCCCTCGCGCAGGGGCACGCGGATCATCTGGCGCTTGGCCTGTTCGGTGGCCTTGCGGATGGCCTCGGGAACCTCCTTGGCCTTGCCCTTGCCGAAGCCGACGCGGCCCTTCTGGTCGCCGACGACGACGAGCGCGGCGAAGCCGAAGCGCTTGCCGCCCTTCACGGTCTTCGACACCCGGTTGATCGCCACCAGGCGGTCGGCGAATTCCGGGTTTTCGTCTCGGTCGCGGCGCGGGCCGCGGCGGTGTTCACGTTCTGCCATGTGGCGTCCTTCGTTGTCGTGGCGCAGGGTGCGCCGGAGTGGTCCAATCCAGGTGCCCTGTCACAGGGCCCGGATCATCGAGACGGGCACGCCCGCCTTCGCCTGTGATGCATGTGCGCAATAAATGCGCACCCTACGGTGTCGTCTAGGGTGCGCATGCAATGCGCACCCCTGTTCTTAGAACTTCAGCCCGCCCTCGCGCGCGGCTTCGGCGAGCGCCTTCACCTTGCCGTGGAACAGGAAGCCGCCGCGGTCGAAATAGCATTCCTCGACCCCGGCCTTCTTTGCGCGTTCGGCGATCGCCTTGCCGACCTTGGCGGCGGCGTCGGTGTTGTTCTTGCCGACCACGCCCAGATCCTTTTCGAGCGACGAGGCCGACGCGATGGTGCGGCCCTCGGCGTCGTCGATCAGCTGGACGCTGATGTTCTTGTTCGAGCGGTACACGCTGAGGCGCGCCCGGCCTGCATTCATCTTGCGCAGCTTGTTGCGGACGCGCAGGCGGCGCTTGACGAACAAGTCTCTCTTGCTGTTTGCCATCTGACTGGTCCTTACTTCTTCTTGCCTTCCTTGCGGAAGATGCGTTCCTCTTTGTACTTGATGCCCTTGCCCTTGTAGGGCTCGGGCGGCCGCCAGCCGCGGATGTTCGCGGCGACCTGGCCGACAAGCTGCTGGTCGATGCCTTCCAGCACGATCTCGGTCTGTTTCGGGGTGGTGGCGGTGACGCCCTCGGGCACCTCGAACTCGACGTCGTGGCTGTAGCCCAGCGACAGCTTCAGCACCTTGCCCTGCGCCTGCGCCCGGTAGCCGACGCCGTTGATCTCGAGCTCGCGCCTGACGCCTTGCGTGACGCCGGTCACCAGGTTCTCGATCATCGAGCGGGACATGCCCCATTGCTGGCGCGCGCGCTTCGACGAGCCACGCGGCGTCAGGGTGATCTCGCCGTCGCCCACGGCGATGGAGACGTCGTCGGTGGCGGTGAAGCTGCGGGTGCCCTTGGGTCCCTTCACCTCGACCGTCTGGCCCGAGACCTTCGCCTCGACGCCCGACGGGATGGCGACCGGTTTCTTGCCGATTCTGGACATTTCCGGTCCTCCCTCAGAATACGGTGCAGAGCACTTCGCCGCCGACATTGGCGGTGCGCGCGGCGGCGTCGGACATCACGCCCTTGGGCGTCGACACGATCGACACGCCGAGACCCTGGCGCACCTGCGGCAGGTCCTTGACGCCCATGTAGACGCGGCGGCCGGGGGTCGAGACGCGCTTGAGCTCGCGGATCACCGGGGTGCCTTCGTAGTATTTCAGGCTGATCTCCAGCGCCGGGTGGCCGTCGTCGCCGGTCACCTTCTCGTAGCCGCGGATATAGCCCTCGTCGGCCAGCACATCGAGCACCCAGGCGCGCAGCTTCGAGGCCGGCGTCCGGACCGTGGACTTGCCGCGCATCTGGCTGTTGCGGATGCGGGTCAGCATATCTCCGATAGGATCGTTCATCTTGTCCCTCCTACCAGCTCGATTTCACGAGGCCGGGGATCTGGCCCATGGAGCCCAGGTCGCGCAGCGCGATCCGGCTAATATGCAGCTTGCGGTAATAGGCGTGCGGCCGCCCGGTCAGGTGGCAGCGGTTGTGCAGCCGCGTGGCGCTGGAGTTGCGCGGCAGCTGCGCCAGCTTCAGCGACGCCTTGAAGCGCTCTTCGACCGACTTTTCCTTGTCGTTGATCACTTCCTTCAACGCGGCGCGCCTGGCGGCGTACTGGTCCACCAGCTTCTGGCGCTTCTTTTCGCGTTCGATCATGGATTTCTTGGCCATAACTCTTGTCCTTTCGCGGATCAGCTGGTGAAGGGCATGTTGAATTGCTTCAACAGCGCCTTGGCTTCCGCGTCGGTTTTCGCGGTGGTGCAGATGACGATGTCCATGCCCCAGACTTCGTCGACCTTGTCGAAGTTGATCTCGGGAAAGACGATGTGTTCCTTCAGGCCCATGGCGAAGTTGCCGCGGCCGTCGAAGCTTTTGCCGCGGATGCCGCGGAAGTCGCGGACGCGGGGCAGCGCGATGGTGATCAGGCGGTCGAGAAACTCGTACATCCGGTCGCCGCGCAGCGTCACCTTGGCGCCCAGCGGCATGCCGTCGCGTACCCGGAAGCTGGCGATCGACTTCTTGGCAAGGTTGATCACCGCCTTCTGGCCGGCGATCGCGGTCAGGTCCTCTTGCGCCGACTTGGCCTTTTTCGAATCCCGCACCGCCTCGGCGCCGCAGCCGATATTCAGCACGATCTTCTCGAGCTTCGGGATTTCCATGTCGTTGCCGTAGGAAAACTCTTCCTTCAGCGCCGGGCGCACGGTCTCGGCATAATGCGTCTTGAGACGCGGGGTGTAGCTGGCGGCGTCAAGCATCGATCACGTCCCCCGTGGTTTTCGCGAAGCGCACCTTCTTGCCGTCTTCGATCTTGAAGCCGACGCGGGTCGGTTTGCCGTTGGCGTCGATCAGCGCGAGATTGGAAAGGTCCATGGGCATCGCGACCGGCTTGCGCCCGCCCTGGTCGGCTTGCGTCTGCTTGGCATGGCGGATGGCGACGTTGATGCCCTGGACCACGGCTTTGCCGGCCTTGGGGTCGACGGAGGTGATCTCGCCTTCCTTGCCCTTGTCCTTGCCGGTCAGCACGACGACCTTGTCGCCCTTTTTCAGTTTGGCAGCCATCACAGCACCTCCGGCGCGAGCGAGATGATCTTCATGAAGTTCTTCGCGCGCAATTCGCGGACCACCGGCCCGAAGATACGGGTGCCGATCGGTTCGTTCTGGTTGTTGAGGATGACGGCGGCGTTGCGGTCGAAGCGGATCGCGGTGCCGTCCTCGCGGCGCACTTCCTTGGCGGTGCGCACGACGACGGCCTTGCGGACATCGCCCTTCTTCACACGGCCGCGCGGAATGGCCTCTTTCACGCTGACGACGATGATATCGCCGACCGATGCGTAGCGGCGGTGGCTGCCGCCGAGGACCTTGATGCACTGAACCCGGCGGGCGCCGGAATTGTCAGCGACATCCAGATTGGTCTGCATCTGGATCATTGGGTTTCTCCCGACCTTTGGGGGGCTTCTCTCGCCTTCGTCCCCAGGGTTTCGATCAAACCAGAGGGTTGCAACCTATTCGGCGACAACCTCCCAGCGTTTGGTTTTCGAGATCGGCGCGCATTCCTGGATGCGGACGGTGTCGCCGACGTTGAACTTGTTCTCCGGGTCGTGCGCCCGGTACTTTTTCGACTTCCGCACGGTCTTGTGCAGCAGCGGGTGCTTGAACCGGCGCTCGACCGAGACGGTGATCGTCTGGGCGTTCTGGTTCGAGGTCACGGTGCCGGAGAGGATACGCTTGGGCATCGGTTACGCCTCCGACTTGTCTTTGGCCGCCTCGGCGGCTTTTTCGTTCAGGATCGTCATCACCCGCGCGGTTTCGCGGCGCACGGCGCGCATCCGGGCGGTGTTCTCGATCGTCCCGCCGGCCTGCTGGAAGCGCAGGTTGAAGCTTTCCTTCTTGAGATTGACAAGCTCGTCCCGAAGCTGGTCGGGCGTCTTGTCACGCAATTCGCTGGCGTTCATGCGCCTTGTCCTTTCAACATCACCGGAAGGCCCGCGTGGGTTACCTTGATTCCCGGTGGAGGAAGTGTGAGCGGGTCGTATAGGGGGGTGCGAGGGAGATGGCAAGAGAGTTATCGGACCGGCGGTCAGGAACAACCCGGCCGGGATACATCGGCTATGCCTCACGGCGAGCGGCGTGACTGATTATCCGTCTGCCGCCAAATGGCGGCTTTTCGGTGCCGGCCCCCAACAGACACCGTTTATTGTGCTATGATACCGTTCCGTTAGGCGAATCTGTCGTGCCGCCAGGGCGAGTTCAAGACGGGCTTGTGTTCGGATGCCAGCCCACATTTCCCGGCGCACAACGAACCTGAGAGGTTGAGGTAATGGCATTGATCGGGGCGACGAAGGGACGGCAGGTCTTGTGGGCAACGGTGCTTTGCTGGTGCCTCGCCCTGCCCGGAGCGGCGGGCGCGCTGGAGTTGGACGACGTCATGGCCTCGGCCGAGGCGGGCGATGCGGCGGCGCAGGGGCTGCTGGGGCAAGGCTATCTCTACGGCATGGGCGGGCTCAAGCAGGATGTCGCAGCGGGGCTCGATCTGCTGGACAAGGCCGCGGCCGGCGGCGATGCCGAGGCGCAGGCGGTGCTGGGCGAGGCGCTGTTCTACGGCCTCTACGGCGCGGCCGATCCGCAGCAGGGCCTGCGGCTGCTGAACGCCGCCGTCGAGGCCGGGCATGTCGGGGCGCACCGGAAGCTTGGCACCGTGCTGCTGTGGGGCGGCCCGGTCGAGGCCGATCCCCAACGCGCCCGGCGCCTGTTGGCCCGGGCCTCCGAGGCCGGCGATGTCGAGGCGCAGCGAACTCTGGGCGAGCAGCTTGTGACCGGGTGGGTTCTCGACCCCGACCCCGACACCGGCCTGCAGCTGCTGGAACAGGCCGTGGCCGCCGGAGACCCCGCCGCCAAGCTCAAGCTGGGAAAGATCCTGACTTACGGCACCAACGCCGAGCCCGACCAGGACCGCGCCCGCGTCCTGTTCGAGGCGGCGGCGGAGGCCGGCCATGGTGAGGGGCTGGAGGTCTACGGAACCCAACTGATGTGGTCCGGCCAGGACCCGGAGGCGGCCGAGGCCTATCTGCGCCGCGCGGGCGAGCTGGGCCGGGGCAGCGCCTGGACGACGATCGCCGAGGGCATGCTCTATGGCTATCTGAAGGGCAAATCGGCCGAGGACTTCCGCGAGGTCGCCGACCTGGCCAGCGCCGCGGGTGACGAGAAGATCGCGCTAGTCGAGGCCAACCGGCACATGTGGGGCCGCCTGGGCGCGGGCGCCAGCGGGCGGCAGACCCTCGCGGTGCTCGAACAGGCTGCCGAGGCCGGCAACCGGCTGGCCGCCCGCCGGCTGATCGCGCTGACCCGCGACGGCAACGGCTACAGCATCCGGCGAAGACCGGAGACGGCCGAAATCTATCTGGCGCGCTATTCCGACCTGCTGGACCCGCAGGACATCCGGGTGCTGGAGACGACCCTGGATATCGCCACGGCGCGCCGGATCAGCGACTTCGCCCGGCTGGCGGACGTGGTGCAGGCCGAGATCGGGCTGGAGACGCCCGAAAAGGGGGCGGAACTGTTCAACGCCAACCCGAACTTCGCGGTCTACCTGCTGCAGGGCCGGATGCGGGAGAACGGGACCTACCGCGGCGCGATCAACGGCCGCGCGACCGAGAAGACGATGCGCGCGCTGGTGCGGGAATGCCGGAAGGCCGGCACCCTGGACAATTGCAGCGACGGTCCCCTGCGCGCCGACGTGGTCGGCACGCTGCTGGCCATGTGAACTGTCCGGGCGGATTGCCGGACTGCTGAAGACCGGTCAGCGGAGCCCGATTTCGCACGCGCCTACCCGTGGTGCTGCATCCACCAGTCGTCGGGATCGCTGCGGAACGGGTAAACGTGCACCATCCAACCGAAGAGCGTGGGGTGAAAGCGACCGCCCTCGGCCCGGCAGGCGGCTTGGGTGGCGATGGCGCC
>JAHELH010000156.1 GCA_024644285.1 Paracoccaceae bacterium
CAGCCCGTCGTCCAGCTTGAACTGATAGGCGCCAGAGATCGCACCGGGGCTCCAGTCCGCCTTGATGTCGACCGCGCCGATGGGCAGGTCGACCCTGCCGCCGGGCGCGGCCAGGTAGGCGGCGACACCGGCCTTGGTGTACAGACCGTTGTCACGGATATAGTCGTAGCCCAGCATGTTTCGCGTCACCTCTTCGGTGTTGCTGTCGCCGTCCGGTGTCGGCGCATCGACTTGGCCACGGGCCGCCTTGGGGGTTTGGAAATCCGGCGCCTCGCGCACCTTGCTGGCGAGGTCGATGGCGTCGGCGCGGAACGTATCGGAATTGCTGGGCCAGGTCTCCCACAGCGCGACCGTCCGGTCGCCGATCGTCTGCAGTTGGTTGACCCGCGCGAACAGCATCCAGGCCACGGTCGACTGGTCTTCGATCGAAGTGCCGAACGCCATGTCGCGGTAGGTTTCGGCGAACTCTTCGTCGGGCAGAGCCCACCAATCCTGGGCGGACGCGCCCTGCGGCGCGAGTGTCACCAATATGGCGAGTCCCAGGATTCGAGCATGGCGTGAGAGTCGGGCGTGGAATCGTGGCATGGCAAATCACCTTTCGGGCAAGTAATTCATGAAAAATCAACGTCGTGAACGATCTGGGACGAACACCGACGCCGGCGACGTCGCCGAGACTAGGGTCCGGGTAGCGGCGCTGTCAATCTACTTGAAGTAGATCAGCCGACTTCGGTCTTCCCCCGCCTGTCCAGCCGCAAATTCGCGTAGAGCACATGGTTGCGCCAGCGGCCGTTGATCTGCAGATAGCTCTGCGCCACGCCCTCGTACTTGAAGCCCGATTTCTCCAGCACTCCGCGCGAGGCCGCGTTCTCGGGCAGGCAGGCGGCCTCGATCCGGCTTAGATCGAGCTCGGTGAAGGCGTGGTGCACCAGCGCCTCGATCGCCTCGCGCATCAGCCCCTGGCGGGCATAGGCCGCGCCGATCCAGTAGCCCAGCGTGCCGGCCTGCGACGGGCCGCGGCGGATGTTGTCGAGCGTGATCGCGCCCAACAGCGTCTCGTCGGCGCGGCGGATCAGGAACAGCGGCATCGCGGTGCCGCCCGAGATCGAGCGCTGCGCCCAATAGACCCGGTTGGTGAACGCCTTGCGGGTCAGGTGATCCGAGGACCATGTCGGCTCCCACGGCACCAGGAACTCGGCCGAGGATTGCCGCAGCGCCGACCAGGCGCGGAAATCGGAATGCTGCGGCGGACGCAGGGTCATGCGGTCGGTCTCGATCCGCACCCGGCGGCGGCGCAACAGCATCAGGCGGCCAGCCTCTCCCGCAGGCTGCGCAGGTCGGGCGCGGCGCTTTCGGGTCCGTAGATCGTCATCGCCGCGCGGCCGCCCGCGGCCATGGCGCCGGCGAAGTCGCGCACTTCTGCCATGCCGACGGCGTCGATCTTGCCGATCACCTCGTCGAGATCGGGCACCCGGCCCCAGATCGCCATCAGCCGGGCCAGACGCTCGGCGCGGCTCGACGGGCTTTCCAGCCCCATCAGCAGCCCCGCCTTCATCTGCGCCCGCGCCCGCGCCACCTCGGCCTCGGACATGTCCTCGGCGGCGCGCCTCAGCTCGTCGATGGTGATCGCGCACAATTCGCCGATCTGGTCGGCACTGGTGCCGGCGTAGATCGTCGTCAGCCCGGTATCGGCATAGGCGCTGGCCTGGCCGAAGATCGTGTAGCACAAGCCGCGCCGTTCGCGGATCTCCTGGAACAGGCGCGAGGACATGCCGCCGCCCATCGCGGTGGCATAGACCTGCCCGGTATAGACCCGGTCGTCGCGGTAGCCCGGCGCCTCGAAGGCCAGCGCGAAATGCACCTGTTCCAGCCGCTTGATCTCGCGCCGTTCGCCGCCCTGGAAACGCGCCGGTTCCACCGGCTTGTCCGCGCCGCGTGGCAGGTGGCCGAAGTTCCTTTCCGCCTCGGCCACGATGGTGTCGTGATCGACGCCGCCGGCGGCGGCAAGGATCATCCGCTCCGGCCCGTAATGCTGCTCGACGAAGGCTGCCAGGTCGGCGCGCGAGAACCGCGCCACGCGCTCCTCCGGTCCCAGGATGGTGCGGCCCATCGCCTGGCCGGGATAGGCGGTCTCCTGCAGCCAGTCGAACAGCACGTCGTCGGGCGTGTCCAGCACCTGGCCGATCTCCTGCAGGATCACCCCGCGCTCGATTTCGATCTCGCCTTCTTCGAAGACCGGGTTCAGCACGATGTCGGAAATCACGTCCAGCGCAAGCGGCACGTCCTCTTGCAGCACGCGCGCGTAATAGGCGGTCATCTCGCGGCTGGTATAGGCGTTGATGTAGCCGCCCACATCCTCGATCTCTTCGGCGATCTGCAGCGCGCTGCGCCGTTCGGTGCCTTTGAACGCCATGTGTTCGAGGAAATGCGCGATGCCGTTCTGCTCGGCCGTCTCGTGCCGCCCGCCGGCCATGATCCAGATCCCGACCGAGGCCGATTTCAGCCCCGGCATGCGCTCGGTCACGATCCGGAAGCCGTTGGAAAGGGTATGTGTCTGGACGCTCACCGCTGGATTCGCTCTCTGATCAGGGACTGCAGCGCGCCGAGGTCGTTCTCGACCGGGGTCTGCCGTTCCGCCCGCTCATAAAGATCCGACATCCGATTTGGAAGGGGCGGACGTATGCCGGTGGCGGCCTCGACCGCGTCGGGAAACTTGGCGGGATGCGCGGTGGCGAGCGTGACCATCGGCACCGGGCCGACATGCTCGCTGGCGACCTTGACGCCCACCGCGGAATGCGGGCACAGCACCTCTCCGGTCGCGGCATGGGTCGCCTTGATCGTGGCCGAGGTCTCCTCTTCCGAGGCACGGCCCGACGAAAAGGTTTCGCGCAGCACGTGCATCGCGCCCTGGCTGACGCTGAACCCGCCCTCGTCCTTCAGCGCGGTCATCTGCTGGGCGATGGCGGCGGCGTCGCCGCCATAGGCATAGTACAGCGCGCGCTCGAAATTCGAGCTGACCTGGATGTCCATCGACGGGCTGATCGAGGGCCTGACGCCCTCTTTCACATGCGCGCCCGAAATGAAGGTGCGGTGCAGGATGTCGTTCTGGTTGGTGGCGATCACCAGGTCGGCCACCGGCAAACCCATCCGCTTGGCGATATAGCCCGCGAAGATGTCGCCGAAATTGCCAGTCGGCACGGTAAAGCTGACGGGGCGGTGCGGCGCGCCGAGCGATACGGCGGCGGTGAAGTAATAGACCACCTGCGCCAGGACCCGCGCCCAGTTGATCGAGTTGACGCCGGCCAGCCGCACCTCGTCGCGGAAGGCGTGGTCGTTGAACATGTCCTTCAGCCGCGCCTGGCAATCGTCAAAATCGCCCTTGACGGCCAGCGCGTGGATGTTGGGCGCGTCGGGCGTCGTCATCTGCCGGCGCTGCACCTCGGACACCCGGCCCTCGGGAAACAGGATGAAGACGTCGGCGGCGTCGAGCCCCCTGAACGCCTCGATGGCGGCCGAGCCGGTGTCGCCGCTGGTCGCCCCCACGATGGTCACCCGTGCGCCGCGCCGCGACAGCGCGACCTGGAACATCTGTCCGATCAGCTGCATGGCGAAGTCCTTGAAGGCCAGGGTCGGGCCGTGGAACAGCTCCAGCAGGAAATGGTTCGGCGCCAGCTGCTTCAGCGGCGCGCGGGCGGGGTGGCCGAACGGGGCGTAGGCGCGGGCGATGATGGCCTGGAATTCCTTGTCGCCGAACGCGTCGCCGATGAAGGGGCGCATCACGTGATACGCGACCTCCTCGTAGGACATGCCCGCGAAGGCGGCGATTTGCTCCGGCGTCAGCGCCGGGATGGTCTCGGGCAGGTAGAGCCCGCCGTCGCGCGCCAGCCCGGTCAGCATCGCCTCTTCGAAACTCAAGGCGGGGGCCTGCCCCCGGGTCGACACATAGCGCATCCTGCGCGCTCCTTTCAGCCGGTTCGCGCCCTGATACGCCACAGCAGGTAGAGTGTCATCCCCGCCCAGATCAGGGCGAGCGAAAACCAGGTGATGGCATAGTACAGGTGATCGTTCGGGATGCCCTCGGTGCCCACCGGTCGCGGAGTCAGGCCGGGCGAGGCCGGCTGGATGTCGCGTGCCACGATCAGCAGCGGTTCAGTGTCCAGCGCCAAGGCCATGGCGGGCACGTCGCGGGCGAACCAGATACCTGCCTCCAGATCGGGCGCAGGCGTCCAGTCGTCGGTTTCATCCGGCCAGTGCAGGTTGCCTTCGACGGCGACCGCCGGGGCGGCGGTGACGCCATCGCGCGCCTCCAGCGCGACAAAGCCGCGGTCGACCATCACCCGCCGCCCGTCCTCGGTATTGAACGGCGAGACGATGCGATAGCCCGCGCCGATATTCTTCTGGCTGGCCAGCACCGCAATATGTTCGGCGCCGATATCGCCCACCGCGCGCACTGGCAGGTAGCGGTCGCGCGCCGCATCGGCCGGCCCCGGCAGCGGCACCGGCGCGTCCCCGATCCGCGCCTCGATCTCGGCCAGCATCGCCCGTTTCCAGGCCAGCCGCTGCACCTGCCAGATGCCGAGCGACAGCAGCACCGCGACGCCGGCGATGCCGAGGATCAGGGGGGCGAGATAGCGTTTCACAGCAGGTCCAGGCAGTCTTCGTCGGCCGGGAACCGCAGCCGGGCGTGCAGGTCGGCGAGGCTCTGCGCCCGGCCGAGTTCGGCGCGCACCTCGTCCGCCGGCGCGGTCAGCAGCCACCAGGTTTCCTCGTCGTCGGCGAACTGGTCGCGGGTGCGTTCGCGGCAGTCGAGAAGCAGGGCGCGAAACTCGTCCAGCCCGACGTCGACCGGTGCAAGCCCGAAATCGGCCGGAACGGGAATGCCAAGATAGAGCCCGACGCGGGCCAGCAGCGAGTTGCGCCGCAACGTGATCGAGCCGAGGCGCAGCACGCGGCCACTTCCGTCGAGAAACAGCGCCTCGGCATTCTCGCGCCAGAGCTTCGCCACGGGGCGGGTCGCCACGCCCAGCCCGCGCGGCGAGAACGGGAAGACGTGGCCCTTCCCCGGATCGACCATCAGGAGTATCGAGATTGCTTCGCTCATGCCTTGCCGCCCCAAGACCAAGGGCGCGGGTTTCCCCACGCCCCTGCCATCTTTGGTTTCCAGATATGCCCGCCGGAGGCCCGGCCCGGGTCGGGTTCCGGTCACGACCCCCAGATATAGATCGCCGCGAACAGGAACAGCCACACCACGTCGACGAAGTGCCAGTACCAGGCCGCCGCCTCGAAGCCGATGTGCTTTTCCGGGGTGAAGTGTCCCGCCAGCGCCCGGAACAGGCAGACCGCCAGGAAGATCGTGCCGATGATCACGTGCGCGCCGTGAAAGCCCGTCGCCATGAAGAAGTTGGCGCCGTAGATGTTGCCCGAGAAGCCGAAGGCGGCATGGCTGTATTCGTAGGCCTGGAAGATGGTGAACAGGACGCCGAGGAAGATCGCCAGGATCAGCCCATTGACCAGGTCGCGGCGGTTGTTCTCGTGCGCCAGTGCGTGGTGCGCCCAAGTCGCCGCGGCGCCCGAGCACAGCAGGATCAGCGTGTTGATCAGCGGCAGGTGCCAGGGGTCGAAGGTCTCGATCCCCGCGGGCGGCCAGACGCCGTCGACCGCGGGGCTCAGCCCGTCCGGGTTCATCGGATACATGGCGTGCTTGAAGAACGACCAGAACCAGGCGGCGAAGAACATCACCTCGGACATGATGAACATCATGAAGCCATAGCGCAGGCCGATCCGCACCACAGGGGTGTGGTCGCCCTGCTGGCTTTCGGCGATCACGTCGGACCACCAAGCGAACATGACGTAGAGCACGCCGGCCAGGCCGATCAGCATCATCCACGGGCCATTGTCGTGGAAGTACAGCACCGCGCCGAACAGCATGATGAAGCCCGAGACCGCGCCCGCGAAGGGCCAGATCGAAGGCTGCAGGATGTGGTAGTCGTGGTTCTTTTCGTGCGCCATGGAGC
>JAHELH010000157.1 GCA_024644285.1 Paracoccaceae bacterium
ATCACGTCGATCAGGCCCGAGGCCACCGCCTCGACCATTGCCAGCCGGTCGTCCTCGGACCGAAGCGGCGGCTTGATCTTGAAGAAGGTGCGGTAATCGCCGACATCGAGCTCGTTCAGCGTCAGGTGATGTGCGTTCACACCCGCCGTCACGTCCAGCCCCGTCGCCTTGGCGCGTTCAAGCGCGGGCAGGGCGCAGGCCGCCGACAGGTTGTCGGCGTGGTAGCGCGCGCGCGTCATCTCGACCAGTGCCAGGTCGCGTTCCAGCCCCAGGCGCTCGGCCATCGGCGACACCGCCGGAAGCCCGCGCAGCGAAGCGAACTTGCCCGAGGTCACGGCGGCGCCGGACGACAGGCCGGGGTCCTGCGGATGCGCCACCACCAGCGCGCCCAGCGATCGCGCGTAAGTCAGGCAGCGGGCGAAGACGCGGGTGTCGGTGACCACGTGGTCGCAATCGGTGAAAGCCACTGCGCCCGCGTCGCGAAGGAACCCGATCTCGACCATCTCGCGGCCCTGTCGGCCGCGGGTCAGCGCCGCCATCGGCAGGATTCTCACCTCCGCCGCCTGCGCCGCGCGGCGGGTGACGAATTCAAGCTGCTCGGGGCTGTCGATGGCAGGCGTGGTGTCGGGCCGGGTGATCATCGTCGTCACGCCGCCCGCCGCCGCCGCCAGGCCCGCCGAGCGGAAGCTTTCCTTGTGCCGCTCGCCGGGCTCGCAGATCTTCACGCCGAAATCGACGATCCCCGGCGCCAGACACTTTCCGCCGCAGTGCAGAATGATTCGCGCGCGAAACATTTCAGTTTTGATTTCAGTAACATCCGTTAAGATCGCGGCAATCTTCCCTTCCGAAATCTTAACCGCGCCGAGCGATTCCGTGCCCGCCTCGGGATCGATCAGCCGGGCGTCGTGCAGCAGCAGCGTCATGCCTGTTCCCTCTGGATCTGGCGCAACAGGTCATAGACCTTCCGGCCGTCCGCTATCCCTTGGAAACCGGTGCGTTCGCGCACTGGCCCGCCCTCGCTGTCGCGGCTGTCGACGGTGCTGAACCAGACCGTGTCGGTCCGCCCCTGCTGCAACTCGATCGGGTCATCGGGGCCGATGGGATAGCTGTCCAGGTTGTGGCCCCACCACGACCGGGCGACATAGGCGCGGCGGTCGCTCAGCGCGTAGCGGATCTTTTCGTGCGCCTTCAGCGCCGCGTACCAGGGGCCGACGGCCAGAGCCAGCCCGGCGGCGATGAACGGCAGCCCGAACAGCGTCATGAAGGCGCCATAGCCGGTCGCCGCGGCCGGCCCGCGCTGCGCCAACTGGTCCAGCCCGGTCAGCGTCGCCATCACGCCCACGACCAAGAACGGCAGACCCAGGAGCGTCAGCATGATCATCAGCGGCGACACCCGCAGCCCAGGCGCGGGCGCGCCCTGCCACAGCAGCGTCTCGCCCGGTTCGAAGTAGTCCTCCCAGGCCTCGGTGCTCATGCTGTGTCCGCGCCTTTCGCCCGGCCGCGCTGTACCTGGCGCATCATTCCGTAGACCTCCTGTCCGTCGGCGATCCGCTCGAAGCCGATATCGTGGCGGCGCGAGCCGTTCTTGGTGCGCCGCATCTCGTGCGCGAAATAGACCGTGGCCGGGTCTCCCGCGCGGTAGTCGAGCACGGTGTCGTCGTCGATCGGGTAGGATTTCAGCCGCCGGCCGCGCAGCGGCAGCGCGGTCGCGATGAAGGCCCGGCGATCGGTCAGGGTGTACCAGGTGTGCCGGCGGGTCCAGGCGCTCAAGAACGGCGGGCCGATGCCGATGGCCAGGCCGACGAAGAAATGGATCAGCCCGAACATCCATAAGAACCCGCCCGCCTGGCTGGCCATCACCATCCAGAACAGAGCGAAGCCGGCAAAGGCCAGGCCGAACAGGCCGGTGAAGACATGGACAAGGCGGAAATCGACCTTGCCGTCCGGGCGGCCCTGCCAGAGGATCGCCTCGTCCTCGTCGAGGATGCCCTCCCAGCCGGACGGAGTGCTCACTGCCCGGACCCCGACAGGATCCAGGCGAGGATCAGCACGACGATGGCCGCCGCCAGAAGCCCGATGATGCCGCGCCCGCCGCGCGGCGTGACCTGCGGCGCGGGGGCCACGCCCGGCGTCGGCGGAACCGCCGCCTCTGTCTTGGCGCCGGGCAGCGGCACCAGACGCTGTTCGGCCTGTACCTGGTTGTAGGTGCCAAGGTGGCGCAACGGCAGACGCGGCGACAGCCGCTGCTCTTCGCCGTCGAAGGCCCGCGCGCTGGCGATCACGATATGCCGGTCCGCCGCCGCCAGCACGCCGCGGGTCGGCTCGACGTCCTGTGCGTCGACCCCCAGTCCCTCGACCAGGTAGCCGGCCAGACCGACGCCGGCCAGGTCGTTCACGGGAAACGCTTCGATATGGCGCGCGCGTAGGCTGTCCGCACCCATGAGTTCCTTCAGCGGCCAGTCGCCGCCGGGCCCGCCCTCGACCACCGCCTCGGCCTCGGCCGGCGGCAGGTCGAGCGCGAAGACCCAGACGGTTTCGCGCGCATCGGCGGGGACGTGCAGGGGATCGGGGGTCATGCGGGTATCTTCTCTGTTTGCGGGCGCAGGCGGCGGGTCAGCAGGTCCATTGCCGCCATGCGCACGGCGACGCCCATCTCGACCTGGTCCTGGATCACCGAGCGGTTGATGTCGTCGGCGATGGTGCCGTCGATCTCCACCCCCCGGTTCATCGGGCCGGGATGCATCACGATGGCGTTCGGCTTGGCGTGGCCCAGCTTCTCGGCGTCGAGGCCGAAGCGGTGGTAGTATTCCCGTTCCGACGGGATGAAGCCGCCGTCCATGCGTTCCTTCTGTAGCCGCAGCATCATCACCACGTCGGCGCCGTTCAGCCCCTTTTCCATGTCGTCGTAGACCTCGGCGCCGAACTCGTCGATGCCGGCGGGCATCAGGGTCGGCGGGCCGATCAGTCGGATGCGGCTTTCCATCTTGCCCAGCAGCAGGATGTTCGACCGGGCGACGCGGGAATGCGCGATGTCGCCGCAGATCGCCACGGTCAGCCGGTGCAGCCGGCCCTTGGCACGGCGGATCGTCAGCGCGTCCAGAAGCGCCTGCGTGGGGTGCTCGTGCCGCCCGTCGCCGGCATTCAGCACGGCGCAATTGACCTTTTCTGCCAGCAGGTTGACCGCGCCCGATTGCGGGTGCCGCACGACCAGCAAATCGGGATGCATGGCATTCAGGGTCAGGGCCGTGTCGATCAGCGTCTCGCCCTTCTTTACGCTGGAGGTCTGCATCGCCATGTTCATCACGTCCGCGCCCAGCCGCTTGCCGGCGATCTCGAACGAGGCCTGGGTGCGGGTGGAGTTCTCGAAGAACATGTTGATCTGGGTCAGGCCGCGCAGCGTGTCGGAATGCTTGGTCGAAGACCGGTTCATATCGACATAGCTGTCGGCGAGGTCGAGCAGGGCGGTGATCTCGTCCGGGGCGAGGCTCTCGATGCCGAGAAGGTGCGTCTGGCGGAATGTCATTGCGGCCCCGTCCGGATTTGCCCGGTTATAGGAAAGCGCCGGGGTGGCGGCAAGGAGCAGCTTGGCAGACGGCGCGGGCCGCAGGCGCGGGAGGCGGCAAATCCTCATCGAGGATTTGGGCCAAACTCTCGATGGGAGTTTGCCCGCTCCAGCCACTTCCGCGTGGCGCCGCGCTGCAGTAGGCTCGCCGGCAATGACCGGAAGCGATTTCCATCAACTGCGCGCCCTGCTGGAATGGCAGGTGGAACTGGGGGCGACCGAGGCGATCGGCGAACACCCTGTGAACCGCTACGACGCGCTGGACGTTGCGCCGAAGGTGGTTGCGCCGGCTTCCGCGCCGGCGCCCGAGACGCATGAAGGGGCGGCGGACCCGGTCGATGCCGCGCGCGCCGCGGCCGGGGCGGCGGGCGACCTGGAGGCGCTGCACGCCGCGATGGCGGCCTACGAGTTCTGCGAGCTGAAGCGCGGCGCGCGCAACCTGGTCTTCTCGGACGGAAATCGCGAGGCGCGGCTGATGATCATCGGCGAGGCGCCGGGCCGCGAAGAGGACGTGCAGGGCCGCCCCTTCGTCGGCCGCGCCGGGCAGCTGCTGGACAAGATGCTGGCGGCCATCGGGTTGGGCCGCGACGCCTCGGGCAAGGGCAATGCGGTCTACATCACCAACATCCTGCCCTGGCGTCCGCCGCAGAACCGCGAGCCGAAACCCGACGAGATCGCCATGATGATGCCTTTCGTCGCCCGGCACGTGGACCTTGTCGATCCCGAGGTGATCGTGCCGATGGGCAACATCTCGTGCCAGGCGCTGCTGGGCCGGCGGGGCATCACCCGGCTGCGCGGTGCCTGGACCCAGGCGCTGGGCCGCCCGGCGCTGCCGATGCTGCACCCGGCCTATCTTCTGCGCACGCCGCAGGCCAAGCGCGAGGCCTGGCATGATTTGTTGATGCTGCAGGCGAAACTGCGTGGGGACGGCTGATGCGGATCCTGGCGTTTTCCGACCTGCACCACTCCCGCGCCCAGGCCGAGGCGCTGGTCGAGGCCGCGCGCGACGCAGACCTGGTGATCGGCGCGGGGGATTTCTGCAATGCCCGGCGCAACCTGGCGGAAGCGATGAACCTGCTCTCCGGCATCGCGGTGCCGATGATCGCGGTGCCGGGCAATGCCGAGAGCGCCGACGAGCTGCGGGACGCCGCCCATGCCGGGACCACCGTGCTGCACGGGCAGGGCACCGAGTTCGGCGGGCTGCGCATCTTCGGGCTGGGCTACGGCGTGCCGGTCACGCCGTTCGGCGCGTGGTCCTGCGATCTGGACGAGGCTGAGGCCGGGGCGATGCTGGCGAACTGCGAGGCCGCCGACATCCTGGTGGTCCATTCGCCGCCCAAGGGCGTGGCCGACGTGACCTCGCAGGGCGCCTCGGTCGGCTCGACCGCGATCCGCGATGCGGTTGCACGGATCCAGCCAAGGCTGGTCCTTTGCGGCCATATTCACGACAGCTGGGGGCAGGAGGGCCGCATCGGCGACAGCCGGGTGGTCAATCTGGGCCCGGTGCCGACCTGGTTCGAGGTGCGCCCATGATCGACCCGCTGGTGCTGCTGGCCTTTATCCCCGCCGCCATTGCGCTGAACCTGACGCCGGGCGCGGACATGATGTTCTGTCTCGGCCAGGGGCTGCGGCACGGGCCGCGCGCCGCCGCCGCCGCCAGCGCGGGTATCTCGGCGGGCGCGATGGTCCATGTCGCGCTGGCGGGGCTGGGCTTGGGCGCGCTGGTGGCGCAGGTGCCGTGGCTGTTCGACGTGATCCGCTGGGTTGGCGTGGCCTATCTTCTGTGGCTGGCGGTGCAGGCGCTGCGCGCCGGACCGCCGCATGCCGGCCACGCCGCGGTGTCCGGCCGGCCGTTCCGCGACGGGATGATCGTCAACCTGACGAACCCCAAGGTGATCCTGTTCGTGCTGGCCTTCGTGCCGCAATTCGTCGATCCGGCCGGACCGGTGCTGGCGCAGTTCCTGCTGCTGGGCGCGGTGCTGGCGGCGGGCGGGTTCCTGGTCAATGCCCTGGTCGGTGCCTTTGCCGGAGGCCTCGGGCGCCGCCTGGCGCAATCGGCGGGCTTCGCGCGGGCGCTGGGCTGGATCAGCGCGGCGGTCTTCGCCGGGCTGGCGATCCGGCTGGCGGCGATGCAGCGCACATGAGCGGGGCGCGCACATTCATCCCGGTGTGCATTGCCGTGCTGACCGTGTCGGACACGCGCGGGATCGACGACGACCGCTCGGGCCAGACGCTGGTGGACCGCATCGCGGCGGCGGGGCACGAGTTGGCCGACCGCGCCATCCTGCGCGACGACCGCGCCGCCATCGCCGCGCGTCTGCGCGCCTGGTGCGCCGATCCGGGCATCGACGTGGTGATCTCGACCGGGGGCACCGGTCTGACCGGGCGCGACGTGACGGTCGAGGCGCATCGCGACGTCTACGAGAAAGAGATCGAGGCCTTCG
>JAHELH010000158.1 GCA_024644285.1 Paracoccaceae bacterium
GGTCGGCCAGCCGGAACACCGCGTCCATGTCGTGCTCGACCAGCAGGATCGGCGCCTCGTGGCGCAAGCCGTCAAGCAGAACGGTCAGCCGTGCCGTGCCGTCGGCGCCCATCCCGGCCATCGGCTCGTCGAGCAGCAGGGCCTTCGGCCGCAGCGCCAGCGCCATGGCGATCTCGAGCTGGCGTCGCTCGCCATGGCTGAGTGCGGCGGCGGGCACCGCTTCGCGGCCGTCCAGCCCGGCGCGGGCGATCAGGGCGCGGGCGGGGCCGGTGAGGTGCGGATCACGCAGCGCCGGGCGGAAGAAGCGGAAGACGCGGGCGCTGGCGCCCATCACCGCCAGCATGGCGTTCTGCAGCACGCTGAGCTCGGCGGCGACGCGCGACACCTGGAAGCTGCGCGCAAGGCCCGCGCGGGCGCGGCCGGCGGGGCCGACGCCGCCCAGGTCGCGGCCCAGCAGGAAGACGCTGCCGGCATCGGGCGCAACCTCGCCCATGATCTGCGCGATCAGGGTCGACTTGCCGGCGCCGTTGGGGCCGATCAGCGCGTGGATCTCGCCCGCGCGCAGGTCGAGCGACACGGCGTCGCTGGCCACCACCGAGCCGAAGCGTTTGCTCAGCCCGCGCACCTTCAGGACCGGCTCAGCCATGCGCGGACCTTCCGGCCAGCACGCCGATCAGGCCGCCGCGGGCGAAGATCACCACGGCCAGCAGCAGAAGGCCGAGGAAGACCTGCCAGTACTCGCTGACCCCGCCCAGAAGGTGTTCGAGCAGGATGAACAGCGCCGCGCCGGCCAGCGGGCCGCAGAGCCGGCCGACGCCGCCGAGAATGACGAAGATCATGATTTCGCCGGAGGTGTGCCAGGACAGCATCGCCGGGCTGACGAAGCGGTTGAGATCGGCGTAAAGCGCGCCGGCCAGCCCGCAGATCGCGCCAGAGATGACGAAGGCGGTCAGCTGCACGCTGTAGGGCCGGATGCCCGAGGCGACGACGCGGTCGCGGCTTTGCCGGGCGGCCTGCAGCGCAAGGCCGAAGCGAGAGTTCTGCAGCATGGCAAAGACGCCCAGCGCGGCGGCCAGCAGGATGGCGCAGAGCGCGAAGAACTGCAGCGGCGCGAAGCTGTCGAGGCCGGGAAAGGCGTTGCGGGTGTAAAACGACAGCCCGTCCTCGCCGCCATAGGCGGGCCAGGAGATCGCGAAATAGTAGAGCATCTGCGCGAAGGCGAGTGTGACCATGATGAAATAGACGCCCGAGGTGCGCAGGCTGAGCGCGCCGATCACCAGCGCGGCCAGCGCGCCGCCGGCCATGGCGATGGGCCAGATCACCAGCATCTGCCGGCTGCCCTCGAGCAGGACCGGCCAGGTCGCGACGGGTTCGGAGTTGACCGCGTGGCTGGCGAGGATGCCGGCGGCATAGCCGCCGATGCCGAAGAAGGCGGCGTGGCCGAAGGACACCAGCCCGCCGAGGCCCAGCGCCAGGTTCAGCCCGACGCCGGCCAGCGCGAAGATCGCCACCTTGGTGGCGAGGGTGACGATGAACGGCTCGCCCAGGGCATGGGCGGCCAGCGGGACGGCGAGGAAGGCCGCGAGCAGCGCGGCGTTGAGCCAGGTTTCGCGGATCATGCCGAACGCCGCGCGCGCGGCGTGCAAGGCCATTCGAATGGCCTTGACCCGCGCCGGTGCCGGCGCGGGTCAAGCGGCTTCGAAGCCGCTTGCCGCACGCCGTTTCGAAACGGCTTGCCGCGGCCCGGCCGCGAGGGCCGGTTCTGGGCGGCAAACCTCATGCCGCGCCGTAGAGCCCGCGCGGGCGCAGCACCAGAACCGCCGCCATCAGCACGTAGATCAGCATCGAGGCGAGCGCCGAGCCGACCGCGTTGGCGTCTGCCGGGTCCATCACCGCCGCGAAGGCCACCGGCAAGAACACCTTGCCCAGCGTGTCGGTCAGCCCGACCAGCAGGGCGCCCGCCAGCGCGCCGCGGATCGAGCCGATGCCGCCGATCACGATCACCACGAAGGCCAGGATCAGTACCGGCTCTCCCATGCCGACCTGCACCGACTGGATGGTGCCCACCAGCGCCCCCGCCAGCCCCGCCAGCGCCGCGCCGAGGGCGAAGACGATCGTGTAGAGCCGGTCGATGTCGACGCCCAGGGCCGCGATCATTTCGCGGTCGGCCTCGCCGGCCCTGATCCGGGTGCCCAGCCGGGTGCCGCCGATCAGCCAGAACAGGCCCGCCGCCACCGCGAGCCCGATGGCGATGATCGCAAGCCGGTAGAGCGGATAGTCGATGCCGCCGGGCAGCCGCACCGCGCCTTCCAGCGCCGCCGGCACCGACAGGTACAGGGGAAACGAGCCGAACAGCCAGCGCGTGCCCTCCGAAAAGATCAGGATCAGCGCGAAGGTGGCCAGCACCTGGTCGAGATGGTCGCGGGCGTAAAGCCGCCGGATCACCACCCGCTCGACGATCGCCCCGGCCAGCGCCGCCGCCGCCAGCGCCGCCGCCAGGCCCAGCCAGAACGATCCCGTCGCCGCCGCGACCGCGGCGCAGGCGAAGGCGCCGACCATGTAGAGCGAGCCGTGGGCGAGATTGATCAGCCCCATCACCCCGAAGACCAGCGTCAGCCCGGCGGCCATCAGGAACAGCATCACGCCGTATTGCAGCCCGTTCAGCACCTGCTCGGCGATCAGCAGTCCGCTCACGCGCCGCCCCCGCTGGCGATCACGCTGGCCGCCGCCGCCACCAGCGACGCGTTGTCCGGCGCCGGGCGGCCGTCGGGCAGGGTCAGGCAATCCTCGAACCCGATGCGGGTGTCGAGCCGGCGCTGCGCCGCCTCGGACAGGCAGGCCCAGGCGCTGCGGTCGAGCCCGTGCAAGAGGATCGGCCGGCGCCAGCCGCTGGCCTTGAGATGCTCGATCACCAGCGCCGCCTCGGTGCGGGCGCGTGCGCCGGGCCAGTCCTGCATCTCGATCAGCACCCGCAGCACCTCGGATTGCGGGATCTCGTGGGTCAGCCGGCGCGCATCGGGCAGCGACCAGACCCCGGCCTCGACCTCGATGCCGCGGGCATACATCATCTCCATCACGTCCGGGGCGTCCGCCTCGCAGAGGTTCACCGACACGAAGTCGGGCAGCACCGTCCAGCCCTGGATATGGGCGTGCCGCTTGCGCCCGCCCGGCGCGATCCAGGCGCCGGTGCCGATGCCCACCGGGATGTCCGGCACGGCGGCGCGGATCGCGTCGAGCGCGGCGGCGACATCCTCGGGCGCCAGGGTCTCGCGCCCCGCCGCGTCACGCGGATGGACGTGAAGCTCGTCCGCCCCCGCGGCGATCACCGCCACGGCGTCGGCGGCCAGATCCTCGGGCGTGATCGGCACCCGGGGCGCGGCGTCGCGCCCGCGCCCCCCGTTCAGACAGGCCTGCAGCATCGGCCGCATGACCGGTCACATGCTGCAGTCGGCGGCATAGGCGTCGGAATGGCCCTCCATCGCCTTTGACACGATCCGGTTGGTAAACACGTCGCCCTCCTGGATCACCTCGCGGACATAGATGTCCTGGATCGGGTGGTGGTTCGGCCCGAAGGCGAAGCTGCCGCGCACGCTGTCGAATTCCGCCGCCTTCAGCGCCGCGCGGAATGCGTCCTGGTCATCGACATCCGCCTTAGCCATCGCCGACAAGAGCAGGTTTGCGGTGTCGTAGCCCTGCGAGGCGTAAAGCGACGGCAGCCGGCCGTATTCGGCCTGGAACGCCGCGACGAAGGCGGTGTTGGCCGGATTGTCGAGGTCCTTGGACCATTGCGAGGTGTTCTTCACGCCCAAGGCCGCCTCGCCCACCGCCTGCAGGATGCCCTGGTCGAAGCTGAAGGCGGGACCCACCACCGGCAGATCGACGCCCGAGCCGGCATATTGCTTGAGGAACGCGATGCCCATGCCGCCCGGCAGGAAGAAGAACACCGAGTCGGCGCCGGAGGCACGGATCTGGGCGATTTCGGCGGCGTAGTCGGTCTGGCCCAGCTTGGAATAGACCTCCTGCACCACCTCGCCCTCGAAGAACCGCTTGTAGCCGGTCAGCGCGTCCTTGCCGGCCGGGTAGTTCGGCGCCAGGATGAAGCTTTTGGCAAAGCCCGCATCGTTGGCATAGGCGCCGGCGGCCTCGTGCAGGTTGTCGTTCTGCCAAGCGACGTTGAAGTAATTCTCGTGGCAGCCTGCACCGGCCAGCTGGCTGGGCCCGGCATTGGGCGACAGGTAGAACTTGCCCTGCGCGGTGGCGGCCGGCACCACCGCCATGGCGAGGTTCGACCAGATGATCCCGGTCAGCACGTCGACCTGGTCGGACTGGATCATCTTGTCGGCCAGCTGCACCGCGACATCCGGCTTGCGCTGGTCATCCTCGATCACGACCTCGACCGCCGCGCCGGCATCACCGGCCATCTTCAGCGCCAGCAGGAACCCGTCGCGCACGTCGATGCCCAACCCCGCACCGCCACCCGACAGCGTGGTGATCATGCCGACCTTCACGCCGTCGGCCTGCGCCGCGCCCGCCAGCAGGCCGCCAAGCAGCAGCGCGCCGAAACCCCGTTTCAGATAATCCATCGCATCTCTCCCTGTCCCGGGCCCTGCGGCCCTTGTACAAAGCCGGTTTTCGCGGATCGGACGGCGAAGGTCAAAGCCTGATTCACCCCTGCCGCAGGCTGTCCGCGCCACGGCGTGGTGAATTTTTTGACCATATGGTCAAGCTTGCCAACCCAGCGGCCGCGTGCGAGTTTGGACGGGTTCCCCAGCCGAGAAGACCGCGACCGTGCCGACCGACACCGCCGACCTTCAGACCCCGACCCGGACCGCCGCGGCGCAGCTGCCGCAGGTGCACGCGCAGCGCAATCCGGGGATGCCGCTCGACCTGGACTGGGTGATGTCGGCCCAGGCCAACACGTCGGCCATCGAGCGCCGCGCCGCCACACTGCCCGGACGGCGGACGGTGAAAAAGGCGTATCAGGCGGCGTGGCTCCTGAAGGCGATCACGCTGATCGACCTGACCACGCTGGCGGGCGACGACACGGCCGGCCGGGTGCGGCGGCTCTGCGCCAAGGCAAAGGCGCCGGTGCGGCAGGATTTGCTGGACGCGCTCGGGATGGGACCGATCACCACCGGGGCGGTCTGCGTCTATCATGACATGGTCGCCACTGCGGTCGCGGCGCTGCAGGGCAGCGGCATTCCGGTGGCCGCCGTCTCCACCGGCTTTCCGGCCGGGCTGTCGCCCTTCCACCTGCGCGTCGCCGAGATCGGCGAGAGCGTCGCCGCCGGGGCCCGCGAGATCGATATCGTGATCTCCCGCCGCCACGTGCTGACCGGCAACTGGCAGGCGCTTTACGAGGAAATGCAGGCCTTCCGCGCCGCCTGCGGCGAGGCGCATGTCAAGGCGATCTTGGCCACCGGCGAGCTGGGCTCGCTCAGAAACGTGGCGCGGGCCTCGCTGGTGTGCATGATGGCGGGCGCCGATTTCATCAAGACCTCAACCGGCAAGGAGGCCGTCAACGCCACCCTGCCCGTTTCGCTGGTGATGATCCGCGCCCTGCGCGACTTCCACGACCGCACCGGCTACCGCATCGGCTACAAGCCCGCGGGCGGCATCTCGAAGGCCAAGGACGCGCTGACCTACCTGACGCTGATCAAGGACGAGCTGGGCGACCGCTGGCTGCAGCCCGACCTCTTCCGCTTCGGCGCCTCGTCGCTTCTGGGCGATCTCGAGCGGCAGTTGGAGCATCACGTGACGGGCCGCTATTCGGCCGGGTACCGGCATCCTGCGGGTTAGCGCATGAAGCGCCGCGATTTGATCCGCAAACTGCGCGCCGCCGGTCTGGCATTTGAGGAAGGCAGCAACCATACGATCGTGTAAAAGCATGGACAGAAAGTTCAGTCATTTCCCGCCAGCGAGAGATCGCGGAATCCGTCGTCCGCCACATCGAAAAACAGACCGGCGTCAAACTGAGGTAAGCAAGATGTCCTTTTACCCTGCA
>JAHELH010000159.1 GCA_024644285.1 Paracoccaceae bacterium
CCCAAGAGGCGGGCGATGACGATCACCGGCACCTGGCTGGCATAGGCCGGCAGCAGGTCGACCGCGCCGGCGGGGAAGGCGTCGATGAGGTCGTGGCACAGGGTCTCGATCTCCGGCGCCATGCCGGCGATGCGGCGCGAGGTGAAGGCGCGCAGCACCAGGCCGCGCAGGCGGGTGTGGCGCGGCGGCTCGGCCTCGAGCATCGAATGGGCCTCGACCGCGTGGAACGGGGCCAGGTGCGCCGGGACCTCGGCGGTCTGCTCGGGCGGGCATTCACGGCCGAAGCGGCGGTCCTTCAGAAGCGCCTGCACGGTGCCGTGCGCCGCCGCCATCGGCATGGCGTAATCCGTCCACGCCACCAGCGCGCCAAGGCGCCGCATCCGGTCGTAGAACGGGTAGGGGTCCTGCACGAAGGCCGGGTCGGTGGGGGATTGCGTCAGTGCCGTCAGGGTCATGGTCACTGATTGTGGCACCCGACGCGGCGCGCGCAAGTGCCGCGCGCGTGCCACTTGTGGATTCGCACCGCTTGCTGTTTTATCCCGCCGAGGCCGAAACCGGCCCGACAAGAAAAGACAGTCATCCCAGGGAGGAATCGAGGATGAAATTTCTGACTACAGCCGCTAGCGCGGTCGCGCTGATTTTTGGCGCCCAGGCCGCGATGGCCGCCTGCGACGCGGGCGAAATCGTCGTCAAGTTCGCCCACGTGACCAACACCGACAAACACCCCAAGGGCATCGCCGCCTCGCTGCTGCAAAGCCGCGTCAACGAGGAAATGAACGGCAAGATGTGCATGGAGGTGTTCCCGAACTCGACCCTCTACGACGACGACCAGGTGCTCGAGGCGATGTTGCAGGGCGACGTGCAGATGGCCGCACCCTCGCTGTCGAAATTCGAGGCCTTCACCAAGAAGTTCCAGATCTTCGACCTGCCGTTCATGTTCAAGAACGTCGAGGCCGTGGACGCCTTTCAGAAGTCCGAGGCCGGCGAGGCGATGAAGTCGTCGATGGTGCGCCGCGGCCTGCAGGGGCTGGAATTCTGGCACAACGGCATGAAGCAGATCTCGGCCAACAAGCCGCTGATGATGCCCGAGGATGCCAAGGGCCTGAAGTTCCGCGTCCAGCCCTCGGACGTGCTGGTCGCACAGATGAACGCGCTTGGCGCCAGCCCGCAGCCGATGGCCTTCTCCGAGGTCTACGGTGCGCTGCAGACCGGCGTCGTCGACGGGCAGGAGAATACCTGGTCGAACGTCTACGGCCAGAAGTTTTTTGAAGTGCAGGACGGTGTTACCGAGACCAACCACGGCATCATCGACTACCTGGTGGTTGCGTCGGTCGACTGGCTGGACAGCCTGGATGCGGACGTGCGCGACCAGTTCCTGACGATCCTGGAAGAGGTCACCGTCGAGCGCAACGCCGCCGTGGCCGAAGTCGACGCGCAGGCCAAGCAGGCGATCCTGGACGCCGGCGGCGTGATCCGCGAATTGACGCCCGAACAGCGTCAGGCCTGGGTCGACGTGATGAAGCCGGTATGGGAGCAGTTCGAGGCCGATGTCGGCGCCGAGAACATCGCCGCGGCTCAAGAAATCAACATGTCGATGTAAGTCGATGATGTGGTAGACAGAAAATGGCCCGGGTTCGCCCGGGCCATTTTTGACGGGCGCGGCGACATCGAGGGGGAGCGAGATGAGCGCACATCACTACGAGCCGAAGACTGCATTCGGACGGTTCGTCCATGCCTTCGAGGAAACCTCTCTGGCGCTGCTGCTGGGGCTGATGACGGCGATCACCTTCGTCAATGTCATCCTGCGCTACATCTTCAATTCGAGCCTGATCTGGGGGCTCGAGGTGGTGCTCATCCTGTTCGCCTGGCTCGTCCTGTACGGTATAACCTACGGGTTCAAGATCACCTCGCATCTGGGCGTCGACGCGGTCACCAACATCGTGCCGCGCAGTGTCAAGCGCGTGCTGGTGCTGGTGTCCGCGGCGGTCTGCCTGGCCTATGCCTTTCTGCTGATGAAGGGCGCCTGGGATTACTGGGCGCCGTTTGCGGGCCTCGAAAAGACCACCGGCCGCTGGTTCCCGACCGGCTTTGACGAGCGGACCCGCGATCAGGCCTGGTACATCACCGAGCAGATCCCGATGCTGGACTGGCTGCGCTTCATGGAGCCCTGGCTGAACGAGGGCGAACGCTATGACAAATTCCCGCGGGTCATCCCCTACGCCATCATCCCGATCTCGGCGCTGCTGATGTTCGTGCGGATCGCGCAGGTTACGCGGCGGATCATCAAGGGCGAGCAGGAAAGCCTGATCGTCAGCCACGAAGCCGAGGAGGCGGTCGAAGAGGCCGCCGCCACTGCCGGGAAGGGCTGATCCATGGATGTCGCATTTCTTTTCGTGATGATCGTCGGTCTGCTGCTGATCGGCGTGCCCATCGCGGTGTCGCTGGGCTTCAGCTCGATGATATTCCTGCTGGTGTTTTCGAACACCTCGCTGGCCTCGATCGCGCAGTCGCTGTACCAGGCGATGGAGGGGCACTACACGCTGCTGGCGATCCCGTTCTTCATCCTTGCCTCGTCCTTCATGTCCACCGGCGGCGTGGCGAAACGGATCATCCGATTTTCCATCGCCTGCGTCGGCCACCTGCCAGGCGGGCTGGCCATCGCCGGGGTCTTCGCCTGCATGATGTTCGCCGCGCTGTCGGGCTCGTCGCCCGCCACCGTGGTCGCCATCGGTACGATCGTGATCGCGGCGATGCGACAGGTCGGCTATTCCAAGGAATTCGCCGCGGGCGTGATCTGCAACGCCGGCACACTCGGCATCCTGATCCCGCCCTCGATCGTCATGGTGGTCTATGCCTCGGCGACGGACGTCTCGGTGGGCCGGATGTTCCTTGCAGGTGTGATCCCCGGGCTTATGGCCGGCTTCATGCTGATGCTGACGATCTACCTGATGGCGGTGATCCGGAACCTGCCCAAGGGCGAGTGGCAGGGCTGGATCGAGGTGTTCGACAGCTTCAAGGACGCGATCTGGGGCCTCTTGCTGATCGTCATCATCATGGTCGGCATCTACGGCATTCCGGGCATCACCTCGGCGATCTTCACGCCGACCGAGGCGGCGGCGGTCGCGTCGGTCTACGCCTTCTTCGTCGCCACGTTCATCTACCGCGACATGGGGCCGCTGAGGGGCCGTGACGGCGAACGCAACAAGAATATCCTGGAAAAACCGGTGGCGCTGGTCACCGCCTTCTTCCACCGCGACACGCGCAACACGCTGCTGGAAGCGGCGAAGCTGACGATCATGCTGATGTTCATCATCGCCAACGCGCTGATCCTGAAGCACGTGCTGACAGACGAGCAGATCCCGCAGCACATCGCCAACTCGATGCTGGAGGCGGGGTTGGGGCCGATCATGTTCCTGGTGGTGGTCAACGTGATCCTGCTGATCGGCGGCCAGTTCATGGAGCCGTCGGGTCTGATCGTCATCGTCGCGCCGCTGGTGTTCCCGATCGCCATCGAGCTGGGCATCGACCCGATTCACCTGGGCATCATCATGGTGGTGAACATGGAGATCGGGATGATCACCCCGCCGGTGGGGTTGAACCTGTTCGTGACCAGCGGCGTCGCCGGGATGCCGATGATGGCCGTGGTCAAGGCGGCGCTGCCGTTCCTGGCGGTGCTGTTCGTGTTCCTGATCATGGTGACCTACATCCCCTGGATATCGACCTTCCTGCCAACGCTGATGATGGGGCCGGAGGTGATCATCAGGTAGGTGTCCACGGGGGGATGGCGGTCAACCGCCTGTTTTTGTCGGCAATAGCGGTAACGGCCGGCGCGCTTTGACGTCGGCCGCACCTTGTGGTCAGCGGCGTTCGACCGGGCAGGTGGACAGGCCCAGCAGGCTGTAGATCGGACAGCTGGACATCAGCCCTGTTGCCAGCGGCACGATGCCGATCAGAAAGGCCCAGCGCCAGGGTGCGTCGGGCCAGACGAAGAAGGCCGCGAGCAGGGCGAGGCCGAGGACGATGCGAAAGGCGCGGTCGAACGCGCCGACGTTTTTCTTGAGCATGGGACGGGTCCTTGTTCCGGTTGCGATGGCCGGAGTCTAGCCGGTCGCGCCGAGTCGGTCTGTGACGGCGTCACATTCCGGCGGCCTCGGCCAGCGCCGCGAGCGCCCGGCGGTCGAGAAGCCGGATATGGCCGCGCTCACGACGGAGAAGCCCCTGGCGTTCCAGCGCCTCGAGCCGGCGGCTGATCACCTCGCGCGCGCTGCCCACGGCACGGGCGAGGTCGGCCTGCGTCGCCTCGACGAGACCGGTCTCGTCGGCCCGGTCGGCAAGGTATCGGGCGAGCCGCGCCTCGACTTTCAGGAACGCCACGCGTTCCAGGATGTGCATCACCCGCTGCATCCGGTCGGCGAAGGCGGCGAAGACCAGCCGGCGGAAGACCGGCGCCTCGTCGAGCAGGGCGAGGAAGGTGTCGCGCGGCACCAGGACGGCGGTCACCTCGGTCTCGGCCACTGCCTCGGCGCTGTAATCCTCGCCGCCCAGCAGGCCCAGCGTGGACTGGATGCAGGACTGGCCGGGCGTGACGTCGTAGAGCAGGATTTCGCGGCCCGTGGGCCCGACGAGGTGGACGCCGATGCGGCCCGCCAGCACGATGACGTAGCCCTTGACCGCATCGCCGGGGCGGAACAGGACCGCGCCCGGCGGCACGGTCATCGGCGTCAGGCGGTCGAGACGCTGCGCGGCGCGTGCATCGAGACCGGAGAGACCGGCCTTTCCGGTCCAGGTCATGGCGCCGCGTCCGGGCGGGGCGCGGTCAATAGCTGCGCTACCGGGCGTTCCAGATATCGACATGCGAGAGGCGGTGTCGGTGGCATATGTCTGGACAAGCGTATTTCCGACCAGAAGACGTCAGGACCTGCGTCTTTTCTCGAACCGCGGCAGCATGGCCGAGAAGTCGCGGCCCTTGCCGTCCTCCGCTTCGACGAAAGCCTCGTAGAGCTGGGTTGCGGCGAGGCCCAGCGGCGTGTCGGCGTCGACGGCCTCGGCCGCCTGCTGGCTGAGGCGCAGGTCCTTGAGCATCAGGTCGGCGGCGAAGCCCGGCTTGTAGCCGTTGTCTGCGGGGGATTTCGGGCCGACGCCGGGGGCCGGGCAGTAGGTGTTCATCGACCAGCTTGAGCCGCTCGAGGTCGAGACCACGTCGAACATCGCCTGCCGGTCGAGGCCCAGCTTGTCGGCCAGTGCGAAGGCCTCGCATGTGACGATCATCGTGACGCCCAGGATCATGTTGTTGCAGATCTTCGCCGCCTGGCCGTTGCCGGAGGGACCGCAATGCACGGCCTTCTGCCCCATGATGTCGAAGAGCGGTTTCGCCTTTTCGAACGCCGCCGCGCTGCCGCCCACCATGAAGGTCAGCGTTCCGGCCTGGGCGCCGCCGACGCCGCCCGAGACCGGCGCGTCGAGGGGCAGAAGGCCCGCTTTCTCGGCCTGCGCCGCCACGTCGCGGGCGCTCTCGACATCGACCGTCGAGCAGTCGAGAAGCACCGCGCCGCGATCCATCGCCGGGATGATCCGCGCCGCCACGTCGCGCAGGATCGCGCCGTTCGGCAGCATGGTGATGACGGCCTCGGCGCCGGCCACGCAATCCTCGACGTCGGCGGCCTTGCGGACGCCGAGCGCCCGAATGTCGGTCACGTCATATCCCGTCACCTCGTGGCCGGCCTTGGCGAGGTTCTCGGCCATGGGCAGGCCCATATTGCCGAGGCCGATGAAACCGATCTTCATGGGGCGAACTCCTTTTCCAGCGGCGCCAGCATGGCGTGGACTTGCGCCTCTGTCACGCCGCCGAGGGCATGTTTCCAGCGCGGATTGCGGTCCTTGTCGATGATCGCGGCGCGGATGCCTTCGAGGAAATCCCCGTGCTCCATGGCGCGCGCGGTGAAGCGGTATTCCTGCCCCAGCGCATTGGCCATGG
>JAHELH010000160.1 GCA_024644285.1 Paracoccaceae bacterium
GAACAACACGTCTTGAGGCAAAAGGTAAACAAAAGGTTAACGGCGGGGACAGCAAACGGTGACACACTCTCCCACCTCTCCTGTCCCCCAGCACAAACCCGCAGATCAGACCAGGCGCGACATTTCCTTTGCGGCGCGGATGAAGTCGGCGAACAGCGGGTGCGGTGCGAACGGTTTCGACTTCAGCTCCGGATGGAACTGCACGCCGATGAACCAGGGATGATCCGACCATTCCACGATTTCCGGCAGGCGCCCGTCGGGTGACATGCCGGAAAAGCAAAGCCCCTGCTTTTCCAAGGCCTCGCGGTATTTCACGTCGACTTCGTAGCGATGGCGGTGACGCTCTTCTATGGCCAGGTTGCCGTAGACCTCGGCGACGCGGCTGCCCTTGGACAAGGCCGCGTCATAGGACCCCAGCCGCATGGTGCCGCCCTTGTCATCGCCAACCTTGCGCTCGACCTTGTGGTTGCCCTGGATCCATTCCTTGAGGTGATAGACGACCGGCGTGAACCGCTTGGCGCCGGCCTCGTGGTCGAACTCTTCGGAGCCGGCATCCTTCATGCCGCCGAGGTTTCGCGCCGCCTCGATCACCGCCATCTGCATGCCGAGGCAGATGCCGAGATAGGGCACCTTGTGCGTGCGCGCGAATTCGGCGGCCTTGATCTTGCCCTCGGTGCCGCGCTCGCCGAAGCCGCCCGGGACAAGGATGGCGTGGAACTGTTCGAGGTGCGGGGCGGGGTCCTCGCGCTCGAAGATTTCGGCGTCGATCCATTCCGCCTTGACCTTGACGCGGTTCGCCATGCCGCCGTGGGTCAGGGCCTCGGCGATGGATTTGTAGGCGTCTTCTAGCTGGGTGTACTTGCCCACCACCGCGACGCGCACTTCACCTTCGGCGTGGTGAATGCGGTCCTCGACATCGATCCAGCGCTCGAGGTTCGGCTTGGGCGCGGGCGAGATGTTGAAGGCGTCGAGAACGGCCTGGTCGAGCCCGACCTTGTGATAGGCCATCGGCGCCTCGTAGATCGACTTGAGGTCGTATGCCGGGATCACCGCCTCGAGGCGCACGTTACAGAACTGCGCGATCTTGGCGCGCTCCTTCTCGGGGATCTCGCGCTCTGACCGGCACAGCAGGATGTCGGGCGCGATGCCGATCGAGCGCAGTTCCTTGACCGAGTGCTGGGTCGGCTTGGTCTTCAGCTCGCCCGAGGCCGCCAGGTACGGCAGCAGCGTCAGGTGCATGAAGATGCACTGGCCGCGCGGCTTGTCCTGGGCGAACTGGCGAATCGCCTCGAAGAACGGCAGGCCCTCGATGTCGCCGACGGTGCCGCCGATCTCGCAAAGCATGAAATCGACCTCGTCCTCGCCGATGCGGATGAAGTCCTTGATCTCGTCGGTAACGTGCGGGATCACCTGGATGGTTTTCCCCAGGTAGTCGCCGCGACGCTCCTTCTCGAGCACGTTGGAATAGATCCGGCCTGACGACACCGAGTCGGTCTTGCGCGCCGCCACCCCGGTGAAGCGCTCGTAATGCCCAAGGTCAAGATCGGTCTCGGCGCCGTCGTCGGTGACGAAGACCTCGCCATGCTCGAACGGGCTCATCGTGCCGGGATCGACGTTCAGGTAGGGGTCCAATTTTCGCAGCCGCACCGAGAACCCACGCGCCTGCAACAGCGCGCCCAGCGCGGCCGATGCGAGCCCTTTACCGAGCGAAGAAACCACGCCGCCGGTGATGAAAACGAAACGTGCCATATGGGTGGCGTCCCCCGTGATTCCTGACCTGCTCGGGTGGGCAACGCGGCATCGCGAATCCGCTTACTCACGGGATTTAAGATATAGGAGATTCGCGACGCGCCCGCAAGAACGCCGCAATATCATGTAGCGACAAATATTTAGGCCGCAAATGGTAGTAGAACCTAGTCCGCGCGCGGGGGCAGTAGCGGCTCGTCGCCGCGCAGCGGGGGCAACAGGTCGTCGCCCGACGGCAGGCCCGGCGCCAGTTCCTCGGTTTCGGTCGCACCGCCGCCCAGCCGGTCGATCACCGAGGTATCGTCGGAATTGCGCGCCGCCAGGATCGTCAGGGTGATCGACGTGGCGATGAATGCGACCGCGAACGCCCAGGTCAGCTTGCCCAGCGCGGTCGCGGCGCTGCGCCCCGAGACCACGCCACCGCCGCCGCCGATGCCCAGCCCGCCGCCTTCCGAGCGCTGCATCAGCACGATGCCGATCAGGCAGAACGCGATGATCAGGTGGACAACAAGGATGACGTTTTCCATCTCGGGCCTCGGCTGGGAACGGAGGCTATCTAGAAGCTATACGGTTCCGCCGCAACCCCCGGTCAGCTGTCGGAATCGTCGACGTCGTATTGTCCCGACAGCGCCCGCCGCACGAAGCTCCAGCTCAGCCCGATACCCAATACGACCGAAAGCGCGAAGATCCCCAGCCAGACCATGGCGTCCGGATTGTTGACGGCGAGCAGGCCGTAATCATAGAGCACCCAGATCAGCGCGCCGACGACCGACATCACCAGCCCCATGCCCATCGGCCCGATCGATCGCAGGGTCGCGCGCAGATAGATGACATAAGCGGCAAGAAGCAGCAGTCCGAGCAGGACCGTCAACGGCAGTTGTTCGGAGTAATTGGTCTGCGCCCAACGCACGAAATTGAGTTGCGTCGGGTTGAACGTCGCCGCGATCAGCAGAAAGGCGAAGGCCCAGCGCAACACGAAACTCATCGCAAGCTCCCCAGCTCCTGCGTTCTGATTGGCAAATGAGCGCAGCGCCTGTCCAGAGTTTCGTCTAGTTAGTGGTTTCGTGAGTGCGGGAGTGCGGCTATACGGTCGCGTGTTTTGCGGGTTTGAGGGGACCAAATGGCCAATGTCGTCGTCGTGGGCGCCCAGTGGGGCGACGAGGGGAAGGGCAAGATCGTCGACTGGTTGAGCGAGCGCGCCGACGTGATCGCGCGGTTTCAGGGCGGGCACAATGCGGGGCATACCCTGGTCATCGACGGCACGGTCTACAAGCTGCACGCCCTGCCCTCGGGCGTGGTGCGCGGCGGCAAGCTGTCCGTGATCGGCAACGGCGTGGTGCTGGACCCCTGGCACTTGCTCAAGGAGATCGAGGATATCCGCGCGCAGGGTGTCGAGGTGACGCCCGAGACGCTGATGATCGCCGAGAACACGCCGCTGATCCTGCCGTTCCACGGCGAGTTGGACCGCGCGCGCGAGTCGCAGATCTCGGTTGCCAAGATCGGCACCACCGGGCGCGGGATCGGGCCGTGCTACGAGGACAAGGTCGGCCGCCGGGTGATCCGTGTCGCCGATCTGGCCGATGCCGCGACGCTGGAGCTGCGCGTCGACCGGGCGCTGATCCACCACAACGCGCTGCGCAGCGGGCTGGGGCTGGATCCGGTGGACCGCGACGACCTGCTGGCGTCCTTGCGCGATATCGCGCCGGAGCTGCTGCGCTATGCCGCGCCGGTCTGGAAGGTGCTGAACGAGCGGCGCAAGGCGGGCAGCCGCATCCTGTTCGAGGGCGCGCAGGGCGCATTGCTGGACATCGATTTCGGCACCTACCCCTTCGTCACCTCATCCAACGTCATCGCCGGACAGGCGGCGACCGGCACCGGCATCGGACCCGGCGCCATCGATTTCGTCCTGGGCATCGTCAAGGCCTATACCACCCGGGTGGGCGAGGGGCCGTTTCCGACCGAACTGCACGATGCTGACGGTGACCGCCTGGGCAAGCGCGGACACGAATTCGGCACTACGACGGGGCGCAAGCGGCGCTGCGGCTGGTTCGACGCCTGCCTGGTGCGCCAGACCTGCGCCATCAGCGGGATGAACGGAATCGCGCTGACCAAGCTGGACGTGCTGGACGGGTTCGAGACCCTGCGGATTTGCGTGGGCTACGAGTTGGACGGCGCCCGGCTCGACCATTTGCCGACGGCGGCGGACGCCCAGGCGCGCTGCGTGCCGGTCTACGAGGAAATGCCGGGCTGGTCGGAGTCGACCGAGGGCGCGCGCAGCTGGGCCGACCTGCCGGCGGCGGCGATCAAGTACGTGCGCCGGATCGAGGAGTTGATCCAGTGCCCGGTCGCGCTGCTTTCCACGTCACCGGAGCGTGAAGACACGATCCTCGTGACGGACCCGTTTGCCGACTGATGCCGCTCAGCTACAAAGCCCGAAGACGCTGGTCGCTGGTCATTCTGTTGATCGGTCTGCCGCTTTACGTCGTGGTGGCCGTCACGGTCGTGAACTGGTTCGACCGGCCGAACTTCCTGCTGGAGATCGCGATCTACGTCGCCCTCGGCATCGTCTGGGCGCTGCCGTTCCGGGCCGTCTTTCGCGGGGTGGGCAAACCCGATCCCGAGGACGACAGGAACTGAGCCTTGCGGCCTTCCGGGACCGTTGGGCGAGGGCCGAATGGTCGGGGCAGCTACTGGCGGATTGTCGGGCTGAAAAGGATCAGGCTGCCCGCGAATGCGTGGCAGCCTGACCTGACTTTCGGAATTACGGCGCCTTGCCGTCAGCCGTCGTTCGCGGCAGATTTCTGCTGTTCATGGAACCGGCTGTTCTCGGGCAACACGAACTGGCCGCGCTGGATGCGGACCAGACGGCCCTCGCGCAGCAGCACGCCAAAGGCGCGCAGGCCCTCTTCGCGCGTGACGGTGCCCTCGGGGACGTAGCGCAGCATGCGCTGCATGATCTGCGGGCGCGAATTGAAGGGCTGACCCTCGACCAGCGTGCCGAATGCGGCCGAAGCTTCGAGCAACTCCTGGACGCCCTCGGCACCGGTTTCGGCGACGTAGCCGCTGAAATCGTCCGCGGCGCCGAAGATGTTGCCGCTTTCCCCATCCGCGTCCTGCAAGTCGCCGGCATCCGCGTCGGCGTTCGCGGCCTCGTCGTCGGTCTGCACACGGCGCGGGCGCACGGGCTCCGCGTCGGGGTCGCGGGCGACGGGCTTGTCGATCCTCTGCTCCGACACCAGCATCAGCGGCGGCATCTTACGGCGCGGGCGCGAGATCGGCCGGGCCGGATCGGTGAGCCGGACCGGCTCGGGCTTGACGGCGGCGGGCTTTTCGTCGCCGGCATCGCCGGCCTCGTCCGCGTCGGTGCCGCCTTCGGGTCGGACAACGCGGGCCAGATCGTCGCGGTACTGGTCCATTGCGCGGGCGTCTTCCGCCTCGTCGTCCTCCTTCGCGCGGCCGCCATCGGCCCGCACGGCGGCCACGGCGGCCTTGAGATGGGCGATGGCAGAGCGCCTGCGGCTGCTCTCGTTATCCTGCAGTTCCGAGTCGGCCTGGCGCAGCAGGCGCGTGACGGACAGGTCGCCGCCGTCCTTGGGGGCCACGGCGGCCTTGAGCGTCGCGGCAATCTCTTCCGGCGACTCGGCGGGCTTTTCGCCGGCATCGGCCTCGGCCGCCGCATCCTCGCCGGTCTCCTCGGCGGGGCTCTCTGCGGTCTCGGCATCCTCCTGCGGCGCGGCGTCCTCGGCGTCTTCGTCCGTGGTGTCGTGCTCGGCGGCGAACAGCTCGCTGATCAGGTCGTCTTCGTCCTCGGGCGACAGACCGGTTTCGCCAAGCGAGGCGCGGATGTCGTCCTGCGTCACCGCCTTGCCGGCGGCCGCGTCCTCGGCCTGAGCGTCTACGACTTCCTCGGAGACCTCGACATAGCGCTCTAGGAAAGCGGCACGGCTCATCTTCACGATCCGGGCGCGCATCGACGGGGCAGCCTCGTCGGCGCTGTCGGGCGTCGCCATGGCTTCGGCTGTCTCTTCGCTCTCCGCCTCGGCGGTTTCCGCCGCCGTTTCCTCGGCTTCGGCGGGCGTCTCCGACAGCTTGGTCGACAGCTCGTCCATGTCGATCTCGGCCGTTTCGCCCTCCTCGACGCCGGTTTGTTCGGCGGCTTCGGCGGGCTGGGCCTCCTCGGGCGCTTCCTCGGCCGTCAACTCGGCGAGGAGCGGATCGTCG